>JAISXF010000063.1 GCA_031270845.1 Prevotellaceae bacterium | reverse complement strand
ATATAGTAATGGCGCATTACTATATAGTAATGGCGCGTTACTATAGAGTAATGGCGCGTTACTATATAGTAATGGCGCGTTACTATATAGTAATGGCGCATTACTGTACAGTAATGGCGCGTTACTGTACAGTAATGGCGCGTTACTGTACAGTAAAAATAAAAAAATTAAAAAGATTGCCGAATTTTGGAAAATTATACTTACCTTTGTGGCGAATTATTAAATATAAAACTTTTAGTTATGTCTAAAACAAGTAGTTTAAGGTTGCGTGATGCAGATTTTATGGCGTTTTCCAAATCTCTGGAGGAGCTCTGTGTCGAACATGCCGACGAATGGGCGATTGATGCAGCGCGCCTTCAAACGTTCCGAACACTGCTCGCGAACGGACTCGCAACGTATCTCGCAAGTATCGACCCCGCGACGAGAAACCATCTCTCTACGACACTGAAAAGAGCGGCATTCAAAGAATTAAAACAATTTTTAAGTCTGTTTATTGATTTCCTCGAAGGCAATCCTGCCGTACCCAATGAAGCGCTGAATATCTTAGGCTTGCGTGCGCGTATCCGGCATTCGTACCAGCCGTTGCCCCCACCCGACGAGGCGCCTGATATATCCGTAAAACATCTGCATAATATGCTGATAGTAACTGTTTTTAAAGCAAAGTTCGGGAATCAGAAAGAGGTAATACGTCCGGCCGGTGCCTATGGTATCAGGCTACACTGGCGCTTCGAGGATGAAACCGCCTGGCGGGTAGAGCTTTCGACCCGATGCACATATACCCTCCAGTTCAACGAAGGCGATGAAAACAAGCGTGTTATAATGATGGCGGCATGGCTTAGTCCACGCCTCCAAAACGGCCCATGGTCGAATGAAACAAGGGCGCTCATTATATAATTAGCCATTAATTATTCATTATTAATGAAAATTTTAGTTATTGACGACGAGCGCAGTATCCGAAATACATTAAAGGATATTTTGGAATATGAAAAATATACGGTCTCAACCGCCGAAAACGGGTCTGCCGCGCTGCAGCTGGCGCGGGAAACAACATTCGATATGGCGTTCTGTGATATTAAAATGGAAGGCATCGACGGCATCGAGACGCTGGAAAAACTGCTCTCCTTACAGCCCGACCTGCCGGTGGTGATGATTTCGGGGCATGGCAGCATCGACACGGCGGTAGAGTGTATCAAAAAAGGAGCCTACGATTTTATCGAAAAGCCCTTAGACCTGAACCGCATCCTTATCTGCGTCCGCAATGCCGGCGAACGTAGCCACTTAGTGAAGGAAACCCGGACACTGAAGCGACGAATAAGCAAAACGCCGGAAATGATTGGCACATCGGCATCTATGACACACATCCGAAGCCTGATCGAGCGGGTGGCTCCGACCGATGCCCGGATTCTCATTACCGGACACAACGGGACGGGTAAGGAGCTTGTCGCCCGCTGGCTGCACGAAAAAAGCCACCGCTGCGCCGCGCCATTCGTCGAAGTAAACTGCGCCGCTATCCCCGGCGAACTGATAGAAAGCGAACTGTTCGGACACGAAAAAGGCTCGTTCACCTCCGCCATCAAGCAGCACAAGGGCAAGTTTGAACAGGCGCACGGCGGCACGCTGTTCCTCGACGAAATCGGCGACATGAGCCTCGCCGCACAGGCAAAAGTATTGCGGGTGCTGCAGGAAAACAAAATCACCCGCATCGGCAGCGATACCGACATTACGGTCGATGTGCGGGTCGTCGCAGCAACCAACAAAAACCTGAAAGAAGAAATGGAAAAAGGCGCGTTCCGCGAAGACCTCTACCACCGGTTGAGCGTGATTATCATTCACGTACCGGCATTAAGCGAGCGGCGGGAAGACATTCCGCTGCTGACCGATTTTTTTATCACACAAATATGCTCCGATTACGGACGCGCCAAGCCCCGGATAACCGCCGGCGCCATCGCCCGGCTGCAGCAACAGCGCTGGAGCGGCAACATCCGCGAACTGCGCAACGTGATAGAACGCCTGATTATCCTTTGCGATAAAACCATTACCGAAGAAGATGTACAACGATACAATTAGGAATTAGGAATTAAGAACGACGAACTGTTGCCCGTCTGTCGCAATTCCTGATGCTTAACTGTAAAGCCTTGTCTGGCTCAGTTCTTTGCCGAAAGCCCGGATTGCGTTCTCAATCTTTTTCATGGTCTGCCTGGTTGGTCTTTTATGGCCTCTCATATAACTGTATATTTCCCTTGAGTGAATGTCGATAATATTTGCCAATCCCTCTTCTCCAAGTATTTGGGAATACCAGTTCAAAAACGCCGGCAGTTCGTAAGTATATTCGACTTCATAATTATCCTTTAAAAACGACGGCAGTTTGAAGGAGCTTTGCCGGCGCAGTTTCAGTCCCTTCCGCACACTTTCTATGGCTGCTTCGACGGTCGCTCCGGCGCCATAAACGCCATTACAGTTTTCGGCATAGGCATTATAAAAATCGTCACACTGTTCGATAAAGATTGTTAATTTTTCCATCAATGAATCATTGTGTCAGTTTCATATCTTGAATAATTTTCATCGCCATCCTGGCTCCCACTTTCTGTGATTCGTGATAGGGAATCGGAAACGATTCTATTCCCCGTTTAATATAAAAGAAATGATTGCCGTCGGCTTTCAGGAACGACCAGCCGTTTTTAATGATCAGTTCATGCAGTTCCGGGTATGTCATTTTTAATTACACGTTAAAAAATAAAAATCAGGAATCAGGGACGATAAGTTATTGCCGCTTGCCACAATTCTTAGCCCCTAATTCCTAATTCTTAATTCTTAATTTTAATCAACCGGAATGTTTTTGTTCACGTTTTTACTGCCGACGAGGGCGTAGAAGAGCAGGTAGGCCAGCCCTACGACAATGACCCAGAAGCTCGCCATGTAGCTCACCGAGTCGGCAATCGCACCCTGAATGAGGGGCAGGATACCGCCGCCACAAACCAGCACCATGAAAATGCCGGAAGCCGTAGCAAGGTACTTGCCCAAGCCTTCGACCGCCAGATTAAAGATGCCGCCCCACATCACCGACGTGCACAGCCCGCACAGGATTAAGAACATAATGCCTATCGGCACATCGGCTATGCCGAACGAAAGGTCGGACTGGAACACCGGCATACTGACCGTAGTCGATGTCGGAGCAAAGATAGCTGCCAGCACAAAGAGCAAGCCCAGCGAGGCCACAAAGGTGAGCATCGCCTTGCTCGAAAACCGTGCACCCAGCGCCACGCCGAGAAAACGGCCAATCAGCATCAAGAACCAGTAAGTACCGACAACAAAGCCGGCGATCGTCTTGTCGATACCCAGGCCGGGCATTTTGATTTCCGTCGCCTGCTGGTAATCTTTTTCGGTGATAACCAGTCCCTGCGCCTCTTTCGCGGCCTGTAGCTTTTCCTTCAGGTCGGGCGATTTATTGACCCGCGCCTCTTCGGCAGCGGCCTCTATCTGCTTAACCTGTTCCGTCAATTCGGCCAGATAGACGGGGTCGGCCTGCTGTTTTTGGTATTCTTCCTTGTAAACCGTAATCTGCTCGTTCGTTTTGGTAGTCATGTAAATATTGGAGATGTTCGGGATACCGACTTCAACCCCCACATAAATGAAAATCCCCACGGCACCCAAAATAAAATGGCGGAACGACAGGGCGCTGTGTTTGCTCTTTTCGGTTGTCTTGACCTTTGCTTCGGCAATGAGTTCGGGGATTTTGACGAAAAACAGCACCAGAAAAGCGATGGCGAAGATACCCATCGCAATAAACAGGGCGGGATTGGCGTCCTGAATCGATGGCCGCAGCGAGTTGCCGATAAAATACCCAACCAGCACCGGCACGATGGTTGCCATTAACGAATTGAACGTACCGCCGACCTGAATCAGCTGGTTGCCTTTACGTCCGCCGCCACCAATGGAGTTAAGCATGGGATTGACCACGGTATTGAGCATACACATGGAAAAGCCGGCGACAAACGCGCCCGTCAGATAGACGGTAAAACTGCCGGCTACGCCCGATAAAAACTGGATGCCGACGCCGATAAAACCTACGGCAATAGCCAGCAACGCTGTTTTCTTGTACCCGGTGCGTTTCAGCAGCAAACCCGCCGGAATACCCATAAATGCATAGGCAATAAAATTAGCGAAATTGCCTAACTGCGACATAAAGTTCGATGCGCCGAACTGGTCCTTAACAATCACCCCCATGGGGTTCGATAGCCCTGTTACAAAGGAAATCATCCCGAACAGTGCAATCATCATCACGATGGCAATTATATTGCCTTTCTGTTTTTGTTGTGTCATAATAAAATTAGTTTAAGTTTAAAAAACGCTGCAAATTTATACAATTATTATGTACCGGCCAAATTTTTTTCAATTACGACGCATGAATTTTGAATTATTGTCTGCTTATCGCAACTCATAATGCCTCGTTCATACTTCATACTTCATACTTCATACTTCATACTTCATACTTCATACTTCATACTTCATAATTCTTCTTACCTTTGCATTCTATGCAAACAAAATTTACTCTCAAAGAAGCCGCCGACTGCATGAAGGCGCAGTTAATGAGCGGCGGCACAGGCCACACGGCGGTGCGAAGCCTGCTCACCGACAGCCGTACGCTGGCCGATGCGGAAGGTTGTCTGTTCGTTGCGCTCACGAGCGACCGCAACGACGGGCATCGTTACATCGAAGAGCTGTACCGGCGCGGGGTACGGCATTTTGTCGTGCACGCTGTACCCGAGGCAATGCGCGATGCCGCCGATGCCGATTTCCTCGTCGTCGCCGATACGCTGGAAGCCCTGCAAGCCCTGGCGGCCGCGTGGCGCGAGCGGTTTACGATACCCGTAGTGGGAATTACCGGCAGCAACGGGAAAACGGTCGTCAAAGAATGGCTGTCGGGGTTGCTGACCGCCGACCGGCAGGTGGTCAAAAGCCCGCAAAGCTACAACAGTCAGATTGGCGTGCCGCTGTCGGTGTGGCTTCTGCAGGCGGGCGACGAGCTGGCGGTGTTCGAAGCCGGCATTTCGCAGCCCGGCGAGATGGCGCGCCTCGAACGGATTATCCGTCCGACCATCGGCATTTTAACCAATATCGGCACGGCGCACGATGCGTATTTTAGCAGCCGGAGGCAGAAAGTCGATGAAAAGCTGCGCCTCTTCGCCGGTGCGCAAACCCTTATCTACTGCGCCGACCAGCACGATGTAGCCGATGCCGTAGCCGGCAGTGCACAATTAGCGCATCTGCGGAAGCGAACCTGGGGGCACGCCTCCGAGTGCGACCTGCAGCTGCTCTCGACGACGGTGCATGAGGGCGAAACGCTCCTCGAGGCGCGCTACCGGGGCGAAACAATCCATATTCGTATCCCGATGACCGACCCCGCGTCGGTCGAAAATGCGATGCACTGCTGGCTGTTCCTGCTGCTCGAGAAGGTGCCGCCGACAGCTATTGCCGAGCGGATGCGGCGCCTGCCGGTTATCGAAATGCGGATGGAATGGAAGGAGGCAATCAACGGCTGCAGGGTGATTAACGATAGCTACAGCTCGGACTTTCATGCGCTTCAGATGGCCGTCGAGTTCCTGTGCCGGCAGCCGGGTGCGCGGAAGACAGTCATCCTGTCCGACATCCTGCAGAGCGGGCGCGACGAGCGGTCGCTTTACGCCGACGTTGCCCGGCTGTTGCGGTCGAAGGGCATCGACCGGCTCGTAGGCATCGGCGCCGGCATTTCGCGGCACGCGGAAGTCTTTACGGGCATCGGCACGTTTTTCTTTCCCGATACGGATGCGTTCCTGCAGCGCTTTCCGCTGTCGCATTTCCGCGACGAGAGCATCCTGCTGAAGGGGGCGCGGGTGTTTGCTTTTGAACGTATCGACCGGGCGCTGCAGCAGCGCAGCCACGAGACGGTGCTGGAGGTGAACCTGAATGCGCTTATCGACAACCTGAACTATTACCGTTCCCTGCGGCGTCCCGGCGTCGGGCTGATGGCTATGGTGAAGGCGTTCTCGTACGGCAGCGGCAGTTATGAAATCGCCGGGGCGTTGCAGTTTAACGGCGTCGATTATCTGGCTGTGGCTTACGCCGACGAGGGCGTCGAGCTGCGTAAGGCGGGTATCACGATGCCCGTCATGGTGATGAACCCCGAAGTGCAAAGCCTTGAGCTGCTGGCGGCGTACAACCTGGAGCCGGAGCTGTACAGTTTCCGCCTTCTGCGGGAGTGGCGCAAGCAACTCGCAACGCCGACAGGCCATCCGGCGCCAGCCGTACATATTAAACTGGACACGGGGATGCACCGTTTGGGCTTTGAAGAGCGCGAGATGCCGCAGCTACTGCAGGCCTTGCAGGAGCTGCGGGAGGCGGTGCCGGCATTCCGGGTGGCGTCGGTTTTTTCGCATCTTTCGGGCAGCGACAATCCTGCGCTCGATGCCTGGACGCGCAGTCAGATAGCCGCCTTTCGGCGGATGAGCCGGCAGGTACAGGAGGTGTCGGCGGCTCCGGTACTTGCTCACATCCTGAACTCGGCAGGCATTCGCCGCTTTCCTGATGCACAGTTCGACATGGTGCGGTTGGGCATTGGGCTCTACGGCGTTGGCGCCGATGACGAAGAGCAGGCGTTCCTGCGACCGGTGGGGACATTGAAAACTGTTATCTGTCAGATACGCCATATTCCGGCTGGCGATGCCGTCGGCTATGACCGCGGATACGTGGCTGCGCAGCCGATGCGCACCGGCGTTATTGCTATCGGCTATGCCGACGGGCTTCCGCGGCGGTTCGGCAACGGGCGCGGAAGGGTACTTGTTGGCGGTCGGATGGCGCCGGTTGTCGGTAATATCTGTATGGATATGTGTATGATTGACCTCTCCGACATCGATGCCCGGGAGGGCGATGAGGTCGTTATCTTCGGCGCATGTCCGACTATAACCGATGTGGCACGAACGCTCGATACCATTCCCTATGAAGTGCTGACCGGCATTTCGCGCCGCGTGAAGCGCGTATATGTCGTGGAGCGATGAAGGCGGAGCATCGCCCCGGCGGTCGCCATCAATTGTTCATTGCTTCTAATCTATCATTAATAATAAATAAAAACAGGACTATCGCATCATCCTTATAAGGACGATGCGATAGTCCTTATAAGGATGATGCGATAGTCCTTATAAGGATGATGCGTTAGTTCTACTAAGGATGATGCGTTAGTGCATCTGCTGTGGCCATGGCGAGGGCGAGGGCGTCGCAGGCGGTTAGCTTTTCGGGCGTGGGATGTCCGTGTATTTCTACGGCTTCGGCGACCAACGGCCAGCCGAGCGCCTCGTATGTCTGACGAATGATTTTCACGGCACCGCCATTCCAGCTGAATGTGCCGAAGGCGCCGGCTATTCTGTTCTTCGGGGCAATGTGCGTGAGCTTGGAGCAGAGCTGCTCCATCAGGGGATGCAGAAGGTTGTTGTAAGTGCAGCTTCCCAGCATGACCGCGCGGTACTTCCATATTTCACTTAACAGGAACGATAAGTGCGTGGTCGAGACGTCGCATACGCGGATGTCCCGGATACCGTGTTCGGCTATGCGTCGGGCGAGGTAGTCGGCCATCTGCTCGGCGTTGCCGTACATCGAAGCAAAGGCAATAAGGAGCCCCGGCCTTGCGTCATAACGGCTCCAGCGGTCGTAGAGGTCGATTATCACCGACGGCTTGCTGCGCCACACAAGGCCATGAGTGGGGCAGATTATCCGCAGGGGGACGCCCTTGAGCTTGGCCAGCGCCTTCTGCACCATCGCAGAATACTGCCCGACGATATTGGAGAAGTAGCGGCGCGCCTCATCCTCCCACTCTTCGAGGTGCACCTCATCATCGAAAATACCCCCGTTGAAGGCGCCAAAGGCGCCGAAGGCATCGCCCGAGAAGAGCATCTGTTCCGAAGCGTCGTAGGTCATCATCGTCTCCGGCCAGTGCACCCAGGGTGTCATTATAAACCGCAGGCTGTGATGCCCGAGCTCAAGGCGGTCGCCGTCCGACACTTCGACCAGGTTTCGGGTAATCCCGAAGTAGCTCTCAAGGACTTTAAAGGTGCGCCTGTTCCCCACTATCCGAAGCTCGGGATAGCGCTTCGTGAGGGCGTCGATCATACCGGAATGGTCGGGTTCCATATGGTTGACAACGATGTATTGCAACTGCCGCCCCTGTAGCTGTGCCTCGATGCGCTCGAGGAAGTCGCCGGAGGCGGAGGCATCGACGGTGTCTATCAGTGCCGTCTTTTCATCGTCAATAATATAGGCATTATAGGTTATGCCATTCGGCAACGGCCAGACGTTCTCAAAGAGGGCCTTGCGGCGGTCGTTCGCGCCAATCCAGCTTACGGAGCCGGATACAGGGATTCGGATGTTCATCTCTTTTATTTCATTCGTGTAATTAATTCTGCTTCGCTGACTACGGCTACGCCGGCCTTTTGGGCGCGCGCGAGCTTTGAACCGGCATTCTGACCGGCCAGCAGGTGGGTGGTTTTGGTACTTATGTCGCTGGCCACGCGCCCGCCGTGCTGCTCGATAAGCGCCTTAAAATCGTCTCGCGGGCGGCTCAGCGTGCCGGTGATGACGAACGTCATCCCTGCCAGCGCACCGGAGCGGGGTGCCCGGGCGTCGCCTTCCATACGCACCCCCGCGGCACGCAAACGGTCGATAAGAGCACGATTGCCCGCATCGGCAAAGTAATGGATAATGCTCTGGGCAATGCGTTCGCCTATCTCATCAATCGCCAGCAGGGCGTCGCGGCCGGCCTGCGCAAGGGCGTCGATGGAGGGCAGGGCGTCGGCAAGCCGCTTTGCGACGGTCTCGCCCACAAAGCGAATACCCAGCGCGTAGAGCACCTTCGGGAAGGGCGTCTGCCGCGACGCGGCGATACTGTTAATCAGGTTCTCCGCCGACTTCTCTCCCCAGTGGCTGAAATGCCGCAGGTCATCCTTCCTGAGGCGGTAGAGGTCTGCGACATCGCGCACCAGTCCCTTTCTGTAAAGCAGCTCGATGGTGGCCTCGCCGGCGTTGATGTTCATGGCTCGCCTGCCGGCGAAATGCAGTATCTTACCGAGTATTTGCGGCGGGCAATGCGCATCGTTCGGGCAGTAGTGCTTGGCCTCGCCCTCGTCGCGCACAAGCGGCGTCCCGCACTCGGGGCAATGGCTGATGTAACGGAACGGTGGGCTGTCGGCGTCCCGCCGCGAGCGGTCGATGCCGACAACCTTCGGTATAATCTCCCCGCCTTTTTCGACGACAACCGTGTCGTGCAGACGGATGTCGAGCAGCGCAATCTGGTCGGCATTATGCAGCGAGGCGCGCTTGACCGTCGTACCGGCTAATAACACGGGCATCAGGTTAGCCACCGGCGTAATGGCGCCCGTACGGCCTACCTGAAAATCGACGGAGAGCAACTCCGTCGTTGCCTGTTCGGCTTTAAACTTAAAGGCGGTAGCCCAGCGCGGCGACTTGGCGGTCATGCCCAACTGCCGTTGCTGCGCGAAGGCATTGACTTTGATGACTGCGCCGTCGGTCGCATACGGCAGCGTCTTTCGCGCCTCCGCCCAATGGTCGATAAAGGCGACGATGTCGTCCACCGTACGGCACCGCACAGCCGGTTCCGATACCCGGAAGCCCCACCCTGCCGCCTTTTGCAGGCTGTCGAAATGCGTATCGAACGGCAGGCTGTCGCCTAATATATAATACAGGAAGCACTCCAGCCCGCGCCCGGCGACCGTCCGGCTGTCGAGCAGCTTGAGCGAACCGGCGGCAGCGTTGCGCGGGTTGGCAAAGAGGGGTTCGCCGGCGGCGGCGCGCGCGCTGTTCAGGCGTTCGAACGCAGGGAAGGGCATGAATATCTCGCCGCGGATTTCGAACGCTGCCGGCCAGTCGCCGGGCGGCAGCTGCTGCGGAATGCTGCCGATGGTGCGGACGTTGGCCGTTACTTCGTCGCCGCGCTCGCCATCGCCGCGTGTAACGGCCTGGTGCAGCTGTCCGTTCACATAAGTAAGCCCGATGGCCGTACCGTCGAACTTCAACTCACAGACATACTCCGGCTCGTCCGACAGAGCCTTCCGTACGCGGCTGTCGAACTCGCGGATTTCGTCAATCGAGTAGGTATTGTTCAGCGAGAGCATGGCGTATTTGTGCGCTACCTGTGCAAACTCCCGCAAGCTGTCGCTCCCCACCCGCTGCGTCGGCGACGTGGCGACGACCAACTGCGGGAACAGTCGCTCAATGCCGGCCAGTTCCTGCATGAGCAGGTCGTATTCAAAATCGCTGATTACCGGTTTATTTTCCACGTAGTAATGCCGGTTATGCGCCTCTATTGCCGTGCTCAGCTGCACGACCCGTTCGGTTGCTTCTTTAAGAGTCATTGTGCTGTCTTATTTAGTTTTTTTAATTAATGATACCCTGTTGGCCAATTCCCATGCAGTATAGAAAATGAGCTGCGTGCGTTTCTTCAGCACTTCATAATTAATACGGTCTTCGGTATCCGTCGGGCGATAGAGGTCGTCGTGCAGCCCGCCGGTACAGTAAACAGCCGGCACACCGCGGCGTCCGAAGGAGTACTGGTCGGAGAACATGTAAAACGCGTCGGTGAACACCTTACTGTCGTAGAACGTATCGTCGAGGTAGAGGTAGAGGTTCCGCGCGCGGTTGAGACTGTCGGATATAAACGTAAGTTCAGCGCCGGCACGTCCGGTACCAATCAGCAGCAGGTAACCGGCCATCCCGTTAGGCGACCCCTCGACCCGCCCCACGGCGTCGATATTCAGATTGACAAATGTCTTCTCCATCGGGAAGACCGGATGCCGCGCGTACCACTCCGACCCTGCCAGCTCATTTTCCTTTCCGTCGAAGGCGATAAACACCACCGAGCGCTGCGGACGGCAGCCGCTCTTCTGCATTTCGGCAAAAGCCTGTGCAATCTCGAGCATCGCCGCCACTCCCGACGCATTATCGTCGGCGCCGTAATAAATACGGCCGTTCAGCATCCCCACATGGTCGTAATGCGCAGACACGACCACCGCCTCGTCCTTCCATCCGCTGCCCTCAATGATTCCTATAACATTGACACCCGCCGCCTTTGGAGTAACAAAGGCCTGAAACCATGAGCTGTCGCAGGGCATTTGCAGGTGGTTTTGTTCAAAGCAGGCGGCGATATAATCGGCTGCTTTCAATGCCGCTTCCGTACCGCTCAGACGCCCCTGCATTTCGTCCGACGCCAGCGTACAGATATGCGCCTGCAGCTCGTCGGGCAGGATGCCCGCCGCCACATTCGGCAGTTCCCGCTGCTGGGCGGCCGCCGCACCGGACATAAAAAAAATGACACTATATATTAATATGGATTTGCTCATACAAAAATTGCAGCTGCAAAGATACGGAATTAATTACGAATTACGAATTACGAATTACGTTTTCCTTTCGTTGAGCGTTGAGCGTTGAAAGTTGAACGTTGAGCATTGAAATTTGGCTTACGCCAGATTAATTACGAATTACGAATTACGAATTACGACGTGGGGGCGAAAAATTTTTAATTACTAATAACGAGTCAAGGTTCCTTAAATGGGAAACACCCTATATCTTTGCTCTCCCGCACGCTGCGAAGCTCCGACGTCCATAGGACGTTGCTCTCTCGCACGCTGCGGGGAACCGGCTTCTATACATAGCCGCTCTCTCGCACGCTGCGGGGAACCGGCTTCTATATATAGCCGCTCTCTCGCAAGCTGCGGGGAACCGGCTTCTATACATAGCCGCTCTCTCGCAAGCTGCGGGGAACCGGCTTCTATACATAGCCGCTCTCTCGCAAGCTGCGGGGAACCGGCTTCTATACATAGCCGCTCTCTCGCACGCTGCGGGGAACCGGCTTCTATACATAGCCGCTCTCTCGCACGCTGCGGGGAACCGGCTTCTATAGGGTGCCGCTCATCCATCATCCATAAAGGCACAAACTTTAAGAATTATAAATTATAAATATCATTATGAAAAATCTCTTTTTAATCGCAATCTTATTTTTGTCGCTGACGGCCTTCGGGCAGGGCACAAGTGTTGTCCGCGTCGTGCAGCTTGGCGCCGATTATGCGGCGACGCCGCCGACGGTTGAGTTTCGCGTCTATTGGGACGCCGCGCCCGATAACATAAACCACCTCGACTCGGTGTGGGTATTTGTCGATTACCAGCCCATTTCTTCGACCGGCACAGCCGGCGCATGGACGCCCGCGACGCTGAGCACGCCCGCGACGGCTTCGGCAGGCACGGTTATCCCCGTTGCGGGGAACACCCGCGGCTTTTATCTGCGCGGCACGCCGGCAGCGGGCTTTTCTTCCACCGTTACCGTCGAGTTGGCGGGATTGGTGGCCGGCGATAAGTTTAACTGGTGCGCCTACGTGTCGGATTATCCGCCGAACGCCACGCCCGGCGCCGGTTTTTATAATTTGCACGGCACGCCGCCGTTTATTATTAACGGGTCGGTTACCGAACCCACGCGGCAGTTTTCCGGCTGCATCGACGCGCTTACCGATGCCACCGGCTGCCCTGGATTAATCCCGGCGAAGCCGGAGATTACGGCCTTCACGCCGTTGTTTGATACCATCTGCGCCGGCGAAACCGTTACGCTATCGGCGACGGCGACCGGCGCCTCCGAGTACAGCTTTGATGATGGCGCGACGTGGCAGGCGGGGAACTCTGCAAGCGTCGCCCCGACAACCGACGCCACCTATATATTAAAGGTACGCAATGCGGCCGGCTGCACGGTTACGGCGGCAGCTGTCGCATCCATAAAGGTTTATCCGAAGCCTGTGGCGACATTCACTACGGCGCCTGCGGCGGCTTGCGGGGGCAGTTCGGTAACGGTGGTCGCCGACGGGGGCGGCTCGTACTGCTTTACGCACAGCTGCACGGCCTGCGGCCGCAACCCCTACCGCAACGGCAACGACGACCCGACCGACTTCGACTGCCGCATCGGGAACGACACCTGCATTTACAGCACCTCAAACAGTTAGACCTTTACCATGCCCGACTCGGGGAGCGTAACCGTGTGCGTGCGGATGCTGACGGCAAACGGCTGCGCCGACAGCATCTGTACGACAATCAGCGCCGGCACCGTAACGCCGCCGACGCCAATCCTCGCCGGCGCCGGCACGTATTGCGACAACACCGTGCTGAACAGTTACGGCGTGGCCGGCTATAGCTATCAATTACAAAACATCCTGCTGCA
>JAISXF010000056.1 GCA_031270845.1 Prevotellaceae bacterium | reverse complement strand
GGGGGAAAGTCTCTCGACCTCGTCGAGCAACTTTCTCCCTATGGGGGAAAGTCTCTCGACCTCGTCGAGCAACTTTCTCCCTATGGGGGAAAGTCTCTCGACCTCGTCGAGCGACTTTCTCCCTATGGGGGAAAGTCTCTCGACCTCGTCGAGCGACTTTCTCCCTATGGAAAAAAATTTCCCGGCATTGCCGAGACACTTTTTGACGTTGTCGAAAAGTCACCTGATGCCGTAAAAAATAATAGCTAAAAAAAATAATATACATTTAACATTATTCGTTATGCCAACATTACTTACCGCTTTATTTAAGACATACCCGAACGCCGCGCATTATCGCTACTGCACACGGGTAAAAGCCGTTTTGGGCGCCTCCGCCGATGCCGTAAAAACCAAATTAGGGCCGCTGCTCACAGAGTTTAACGCCTGGCAGGCCAAAGAGTTCGACCTCATGGAATGGGTTCGTAGAAGTGTCCTCACCGAGAAAATCGCCGCGGCCGACCGTCGTGCCGACGAGGCGCTCGTGTCGATTCGCTCCATGGTGCGTGCGCTCGAATACAGCCTCACGCCGGCCGTAGCCACCGCTGCGCATCAGGTAAATAACATGCTGCAGAACTACGGAAAGGTGTACAAAAAACCGTACAACGAGCAGATTGGCGACCTCGACGCCATCCTCGCGCACTTTTCTACGGACTATCTCGCGAGCGCCACCACGCTCGGCCTCACCGCCCAAATCGCCGAACTGCAGGCCGCGTACACCGAATTTTTAAGTCTCTTCGAGCAGCGCGGCGCAGCGACGCTGGCAAAACCGCCGCAAACGTTTACCGTCGTACGTCGTGGCATTGAGAATGTGTATCATCCGATTGAAACAATTCTTAACGCGGGCGCCACGATGGGCATCGCCGGCTTTGCCGAAGTCATCAACCTGCTCAACCCCGACATCGAGCACCTCAACAACGAGCATCACCGCGCCCGCAGGGATCTGACCATCGGGCTGCATACGTTTATTGTCGCCATTCCGGCGCAAGCCTTCACCGGCAAGCCCATTACGCCCAACCCGACCGTCCTTTACAGTGAGGTGATGGGGTCGGGGGCGGAGCTCCTTGAGCTGGGAAAGGACTATAATCTCACCTTTAAAAATAATATCGAGCCCGGCATGGCGCAGCTCACCGTCCACGGCAAGGGCGCCTACAAGGGGCGTGTGAGTGCGACATTTACGATAACGGAAAATTAACATTGGATATTGATCATTGATCATTGATCATTGAAAAAGCAGGAAACGATAAAAACGAATGAAAGGGTGAAACGGCACAGGTTTCACCCTTTTGCGCTTTTACAATTTCGCTTTTGCTCCCGTTTTCACCCGTTTTCTTCCACCAAATCATTCCCTGCCGCCGGCGCCCTCCTCTGCCTGATACTGGCGTTGGCGCTCTTTGGCGTGTCGCTCCGGCAGCGGCCTGCAGCCGAACGCTACGCCGCCCTCGGCGAGCCCTATTCGCAGGCGCTGCGCGATAAGCTGGCGCAGGCAAAGAGCGTCGGCGAGCAGTTGCGTGCCGGCGTAACGCCCGCCGGCGATCGCTATATTTATGCCTTTTATTTTGCCGACTCCGTCCTGCAACGCTGGACAAGCCGCGATATTGCCGTGCCCGACAGCTCCCTGGCCGCCGTCGATACCGCCGAAGCCTTCAGGCAGCTGGGGCATAGCTGGTATGTTACGAAAGCGTATGTCTCCGACAGCGATAAGGTGGTTACGGCGGTGCTTATTAAGCGGGAATATGCGTATGAGAATGATTTTTTGCAGGCGCATGTCAGTCCGTTAGTGGGGGGGGCGGCGATTGCCGATGTGTTGCCCGCCGGCGCCGCGGCGCCGGACGTGGTGCTGTCGGCTTCGGGGGCGCCGCTGTTCCGGCTGGTTTTAGCGGAGGAGCCTTATTTCGACCGCCCGCTGGCGCTTCGCTGGCTCGCGTTGGCGGTGCTCGTTGCGGGACTGTTATTCTGGGCGCGCTGTTGGGGTACGGCGCTCGGGCGGCTTGTGGTCGTCGGACTGCTGGGCGCCGTGCGCTATGGTATTTTTGCCGGGCAGGCGTTTTTTTATAATAGCGGTTTGCGGTTGTTTGCTCCGTCGCTGTATGCCGACTCGTCGTTTATACCGTCGCTTGGAAGTTTGTTGCTCGACGCGGTGTTCCTGTTCCTGATGGCGGTTGTGTGGGCGCAGTGGCTGCGTGAGCAGGCATCCCGAAAAGGCGGGAAGAAGGGGCTGGTGCGGGCGGCCGGTCTGGCGGCTGCGGGAGGATGTGCGGCGTTTATCGGGTATGCGTGGCGGTCGGTGATTTTAAATTCGACAATCCCGCTCGACTTGTCGCATCTCGACCGGCTGACGGTCTATACCGCGGCTGCTTATGGGGCTCTTGTGTTGCTTTTTGCGACGGTGTTTGTGCTGCTGCACGCGAGTTTGAACAGGCCGCCGGTGCGCGGTAACGGCAGGCTGCAGGGCGCGGTGGTGTGTTATATTATCGTGGCTGCGGTATATGCGCTTGTGTCGTTGGAATTTTACGGGCATCGGCGCGAGGAGCTGCAGGCGCGGGCATGGGCCGACAAGTGTGAACTGGAGCGCGACCCGAAGGCCGAAGTCTATCTCAATGAAAATGTAGCGCCGGCGATTGTGGGCGATACGGAGCTGGCATTGCTGATTGAAACGGGCGCTTCGGCCGGGCAGGTGGAGTATTATCTCGGACAGCATTATCTTCAAGGTTATATGCAGTATTACGATTTGCAGGTTACGGTTTGCCCGTATGCGACGCAGTTGCATATTGAAGGAGAGACGGCGGCAGCGGTCGATTGCCGGACATTTTTTGAGGGAGAAATTGCGCTTTCGGGGGCGCGGCTTTCGGAAGATTCGCCGTTCTACTGCCTCCTGAACGATAACGGGAGGCATAGCTACCTCGGTGTGTTGCGCTATGCGGAAGGCACAGCGCGGGAGGTGGATGTTTTTCTTGAGCTTGATTCGCAACTGCTTTCGGGAGGCGAAGGATACCCGGAATTGCTTATAGAAAAGAGCCGGACAGGCCGAATACGGATGCCTCTGGGGTATTCGTTTGCGAAGTATGCCGGAGATAAGTTGATACTTCACGGGGGGGAGTTCCGTTATCCTTATGATAACCGGTTTTCGGAGGGCGCGCGGACGGTAGAGGACGGATATGTGCATCTGATATATCATTTCGACAGCTATCATACGGTGGTTGTGAGCCGGGTGGCGCATACGTTTTGGCATTGGGCGGTGCTGTTTTTGTATCTTTTTCTTGTTACCGCGGGGGGCCTGGCGGCGTTGTTGCCTTTGGCGGGGCTGCGGCCTGGATTGCCGGCGTTGCGGAATACGTTTAAGCGGAAAATTTCGATGCTGGTCGTGGCGGCGTTTATGGTGTCGATAATCAGCACGGCGGTGGGGTCGATATGGTATAGCGTGCACCGGTTCAGGGAAGGGGCGGTTGTGCAAATGGAGGATAAAATCCGGGCGGCGATGGTGCAGCTGGATTATAACCTGGGTCATCTTGCATCGCTTTATGAGGCCGACCGGTGGGAGTTGGAAACGAAGCTGGTGCAGGTGTCGAACAGCCTGCGTATTGATATTAATGTGTATGATTTGGAGGGAAAACTTTTTGCCTCGTCGCGGATGGAGGTGTTCGACAGGGGCCTGCAGAGCCGGCGGCTGCATTGGGATGCATTCGAGCGGCTTGCGGGCGGGGCGACGATGGAGTTTGTTAATCGGGAGCGTATCGGAAATCTTGCGTTCAATGCCATGTATGGGGCGTACTATAATCGTGCCGGGGCGCCGGTGGCGTATGTTAATGTGCCGTACTTCTCGAAGCGGATGCAGGATATTCGGGAGACATCGGCGGTGATTACGGCTATTATTAATGTGTATATTCTTGCGCTGATTACGGCTTTGGCGCTGGGAGCGGCGCTTGCGAACCGGCTGCTCCGTCCGCTGGAGATTGTGCGGAAGCACATGCAGCGATTAGACGTTACGCAGAAGATGGATTACATTCATTATGATGAACGGGACGAGCTTGGGGATTTGATACGGGCTTATAATCAGATGGTGGGGGCGCTTGAGGAGAGTGCGCAGCGGCTTGCGCAGAGCGAGCGGGAGAGCGCATGGCGGGAAATGGCGCGGCAAATTGCCCATGAGATAAAAAATCCGCTAACGCCGATGCAGTTGAGTATTCAGCATTTGGTAAGACTTAAAAAGGAGCAGGCAAAAGACTGGCCGGCGAAGTTCGATGCGCTGGCGGTGTCGCTTTTGGAGCAGATAGAGACGCTTGCGAAGACGGCGTCGGAGTTTTCGGATTTTGCGCGGATGACAAAGGCTGCGCCGGAGGAGGTGAGACTCGATAAGTTGCTGGATGAACTTCGGGCGCTGTTTGAATCGCACGGAGGTGTCGAGTTTGAGTGGCGTAATACGGCGGGCGAGGCGCGGATTACGGCTCATCCTGACCTGCTGTCGAGGGTGTTTCTTAATCTGCTGACGAATGCGGTGCAGGCGGTCGAGGGAAAGCAGGGAGGGCATATTCGAATTACGCTGGAAGCCATTGGCGAGGGGTACAATGTGCGCATCGAAGATAATGGGGAGGGGGTGAAAGAGCCGCTGCAGAAGCATCTGTTTACGCCGAACTTTACGACAAAGACAAGTGGGAGCGGTTTGGGACTGGCGATCAGTAAGAAAATTATGGAACACGAGGGGGGAAATATATATTACTCGCGTTCGGATATGGGGGGGGCGTGCTTTAACGTAACGCTGGGGATTTAATAGTAAAAATCAATGCACTTTTTTGGGTTACAGATTGACGTATTTTCAGTAATCTGTTAAATATTTTTTCAGGAGAAATACGTAAATGGAGATGCGGAGGTATTATTTCCGGTGGCGGAGCCTTTATTTCCGGTAACGGAGCTATTATTTTTAGTTGCGGAGCATTTATTTCCGGTAACGGAGCTATTATTTTTAGTGGAGGAGCTATTATTTTTAGTGGAGGAGCTATTATTTTTAGTGGAGGAGCCTTTATTTCCGGTAACGGAGCTATTATTTTTAGTGGAGGAGCTATTATTTTTAGTGACGGAGCCTTTGTTTCAAGTGACGGAGCATTTATTTCAAATTACAGTGCATTTATTTCAAATTACATAGAAATTATTTCAAACTACATAAAAATTATTTCAAAAGGGGATGCGAAAAGAGCGGGGGAGGAAGGGGGAAAATATAAAGCCTTTAAGTTTTGATGACTTAAAGGCTTTGATGTTTAAAGAATAACAGGATTTATTTGTAGCGATGGAACTTGATGCGCCGGACTTGTGCATATTCGATGCTGTCAAAACCAAAGGCGCCGCGAACATATTTCTTTACGTCGAGGGCAATGTCAACAAGGCCGGAGTAACGGGCATAAAGAATGCGGTTTCGTATGGCGCGCGCCGTGAAAAGCGGGATTTCCGCCAATATCGCTGCATGATTGGAGGAACGCATTGCGGCAAGCATGGCCTCAAGCGTGGCAATGGTGAGATCGGTTTCGGCGGGGAGGTAGGCAGGTTCGGCTTTGAGGATGGAAACTATCTTGCTGGTGTGGTCAATTTGCTGATTGAAGCTCCGCTGCGAGACGGAAATGTAACGATGCACGGGAAAAGCCGGATGCGGAAGGTCGGTTGGCAAAACAGCATCAGGATGGCGCAGGTGATAGGCAGCCTGGAGCGAAGGATCGACGGGCTGGAGCGAGTGGGCAGCAGTCTGGATCGAAGGATCGACGGGCTGGAGCGAGAAATCGGGGGCAGACATAAAAAGCCTTTTGGGAACGGCGCGTCCGCCATGGATTTTGCGGACAAGCTCTTTAATGGCCTTCACCACAGACGCATTGAGCGGGATGATTTGCGCCACATAAAGGACTCGCGTAACCGTTTTGTTAAGCGGAAGGAAGGCTTGACGGCGGTCATTGATGGCGTTGATCGAGGTGGCGAGGCACTGTTCGACGTCTTCTACGGCGTCTTCGGCATTGCCGAGAACAAGGTTGAGATGCGGAAGCTTAAGCCTGTCGGAAGGAGGGGCGTAGTTTGTACCCCAGTCGGTTAGGATTCCAATCAGCTTGTCAAAATTGCTGATGTTTACGGCATGGCCGGATTCAAATGTGGATTGCATAATGATTCATTTTAGTTATTTGTTTTTAACGGTGAACTATTTATTTTTTACTGTTTGAAAGTACAAAGATACTATTTTTTATTTTAATATCTCTCTTTTTTACTTGCAGAAAGAAATATTTTGCGCAGCCATTGCATTAAAATGCACGAGCGTGTTTTTATTCAATATAAAAAAAGATACATAAAAAAGCCCGTCCGGTCGGGATTGACCGGAGGGGCGCTTTTGAAGTACAGGAAAATGTGCGTGAAGGAGTTGCGGGAGGCGGCGAACTATTGAACGACGGTGATAAAGCCTGTTTTACGGACTTCATGTGTTCCGTTCTCGAGGTAGTATATTATATAAAAATAGACATCGTCGGGGACTGTTCGGCCATTGTGGGTGCCGTCCCAGCCATCGGTTCCGTCGAAGAGCCGCCTGCCGAGACGGTCGAAGATAATGACCCGCAGTCCCTTCATAAAGTGGTCGTTGAGGCCGTCATTGTTTGGAGAAAAGACTTCCGGGATGAAGAAGCCGCCGGTTAATTTGTAATCTTTGGTGACGGTGCATCCGAAGCTGTCGGTTATCTGTACGCGGAAGGGGTATCCGGCGTCGTTGTACTCGATTTTGAAAGGGGTTCCCTCGATGGCGCCGTCGGTGGCGAAGAGGATGCCTGCGGGGAGCTGTCCGTCGGCGAGGGTGAAGACGGGCGGGGTTGCGTTGGTGCTTAACTGCTGTTGGTAGAGGATGTTCCTGCGGTAGGGCGGGAGGGCATCGGGGGCGATGTAGAGCTGATTGCCGACGGTGATGACGAGGGTGTCGGCGGCATCGGGGCATGGTGGGCGTGAGGCGGTTACGGTGTATGTCTGGGAGGCGGTCGGGCGCAGGGTGAGTTGCGGTGTGTTCCAGGAAATGTTGCCGTCGGCGTGGGTGGTGGCGAGGGTGATTTCTTCGCCATAACATATTCTCCGTCCGTCGGTTGCGATGACGCTTGGGGGGCTTTCGATGCGGACGTTGATGGCGGCTTTTGTCCGACATCCGCCGGGAGCGGCAGAAGCTTCGATGTAAAAAGTTGTATCGGCGCCTGATAACGACGTGGTTGTGAGCGAAAATGCCTGTGTGAGGAGGGTCGTGTATCCGGCGTCGGCGTACCAGCGGAGGGTGTCGGCGGGGTTGCCGGTGGAGGCGTTGAGGGCGATGGCGGCGCCGGAGCAAACGGTTGTGTCGGAGTCGGTTAATACGGGCACGCGGAAGACGGTGATTTCGACCTTGCCGGAAGAAGTGCATCCATCTGTGGAAATGGCTTTTACGTAGTATGTTGTGGAGGTTGCGGGGGTTGTGTTGAATGCGGCTGCGGAGGCAACGGGCGCGGAATGGAGGGGGTCGGAGTACCATGAGAGGGCGTCGGATACATTTGGCGTTGAGGCGTATATGTCGATTGATGCGCCGGCGCAGATGGCGGTGTCGGGGCGGACGGAGATGGTGGCGAAGGAGGAAACGAGGACGCGGGCGGAGTCATATACGCTGCAGATGCCTCCGGCGGTGGCTTTGATGTAGAAGGTGGAGTCGGTGGTGGCGGTGTAGGTGAATGAGTTAGCGAGGGGCAGGGGGGCGGTGCAGGCGGCATCGGCGTACCATGTGAGGACGTCGCTGCCGTTGGTGGTGGTGGCGGCGACGGAGACCGTTCCGCCGCCGCAGATGGCGACGTCGTGCGTGGTGAGGGTGGGGAAGGGGAAGACGGAGAGGTGTACTGAATCATATCTGCTGCACCCGTCGCCGGTGGCGGCTTTGACGTAGTACGTCGAATCGGCGGTAGCCGTTACCGAAAACGATGCGGCGGACGACCTCAGGAGACTGTACTGCGTATCGCTGTACCACAACAGGGTTGCGGTTCCGGCGGTTGTCGCGGTGATGACTGCGGGCGTACCCGCACAGGTCGAGGTATCGGCTGTTATTAATACCGGCGGCTGTGATACAGAGACTGTTACCGATGCTGCGTTCGGGCAGCTGTTCAGCGATGTTGAGCGTACATAGAATACCGTATCCGCTGTGGCGGTTATGTTAAATGAATCGGCCTGTGCGACAATGTTTGTGCCGCCGGCATCGCTATACCACGTAAGTGTGGCCGTGGCGTCCTGACTTATGGCGGCGACGGCCGTTTCCTCCCCTTCGCACACGGCGATGTGCTGCGCGGTGATTACATTCGGCGTAGCGACATGCACCGTTACGGTTGTCTGGAGCGTATCGTTAAGGCCGATGTACGATTTGTCGGAGCCGGTCAGGGTGATTGTCAGGGAGCTGCCTGCCGGCGCGCCGGGCAATGCCCAGACCGGAAAGGATATGCTGTTTGTCCCTGCCGGGAATGCTATCGACGACGGGACGGCACCAAAGGCTGACGTATTGCCGGTTACGGCGAGGTTGACGGTAAAACTCCCCGACGAGGTTACGTTCCCCGGCAGCCGGACGGTATATTGGGCGCTGTCGCCGCGGCAGACAGTTATCGGCGTGGCGGTGGTCGCAAAGCCGATTTTCGACGGAACGGTGAGCGTGGCCGGGCTTCCGAGCGGCAAGGTGCGCACCATTGCGGATATGGAATTGGCGTCGATAATCCACTGTCCGCATTGGAGGATGTCCACCGGAATTCGCATCACCGCCGAGTCATAGGCATTTATGGCCGCGCCCGAGACGTTGTAAAACTGGCTTCCGATGACGCCGGTAAATACTCCGGAGGTGAAGCCCGTTTGCGTACATACGTCCTCAATGGCCAGTCCGGGGATTGCGACATGAAAGCCGATGCCGCTAATCGTTTGCGAATTGTAGCTTTCATAGCGCAGCTCGAGATTCACGCTGTCGCCTACGTTGGCCGTGTGATTTTTACTTCCGTTCCACGTATAATCAAGCTCGCCGTCCATGTCGGTTGTGAATGACAGTCCTGTCCAAATGGTGGTCGTTTCGCCTGCGGGGATCTCATAAGCTACTCCGATGCCGTTATCCCACGGAGATCCTCCGGGACAGGTCAATTCCGTAAAAGCGTACAGTCCGAAAAGGAAGGGGTTCGTCGTGGTGTTCATCATTCTGATCTCAGGCGAAGTATTGTCATAGGCGTTCGTGTAATAGGCCGACACTGCGTAGTTGAACGGACGCCCCATCGCAAAAAAGCCGATTAAAGACCCCGCGCCGAACGTATTCATGGCGCCGACCATGCGCAACGACTGCACCTGTGCGGGCGTGAGGTAGCGGACGGTCGCCGGCGTGTTGGCCACGCCGTTATAGCCCAAATCGGGGATGGTGATGGCGGCGGCGGCGTCGCAACCGTTCACGTAGGAGTCAAACCCGTAGGCGAGCTTGACCGGCGTACTTGCCGCGATGCTCGACACATCAACGGTGGCCGATTGTGTAAAGTAATCGGGGTTCGATGTATTGTAATGAATAGAAAAGAGTACTGAAAACGGTTTTCCCTGATGTGTCCCTGAAAACCGCTTCGTCATTTCCCGCAAGGCGCCGGTACCGGTGTACGAGACATCTTCTTTAGATAAATTTTGACTTTCGTAAATGGTCGCCCCAATGCGCAGGGAAAACAGGGGCGTCTTTGGCAAGGGATAAAATTGCGGCGTCCAGACAGAACCCGACCACCGTTCTACGAAATACCGTCCGCCAGCAAAGACGGTAATGCGCAACTGCTGTGTGCTGCTGCCGCCGATTATACGCTGGTAATCGGTCGCACCCGCCTCCGGTATGAAGAGGCCGCATACGAATATACACCACATAACAAACTTACCTGCATATTGTTTTAGGTACATCTTCCTGTCGATTTAGCTATAATGATTAAAAATATGTTGAAACAAAAGTACCGATTATTTTTCAGATAATAAAACCGTGACATGAAATAATTATGAAATAACTGCTACCGGGCGGGGTGAGAGGTAAAAATTGTGCTGACTTTCATGCCGCTATGCGCCTCCGGTACCTGCGAGGGCGACCTCCTGCAAGAGCGTTTTGCGTTGCAGATAGAAGCTCTGCACTCAACTACAAACCGATAAAAACAACGGATTGTGGCATTATAGACGCGCCCTGTGTCTATTCTCTTTTGTCGATGTTAAAACAAATTTTTCGTGGTGTTTACCAACTGTTTTAAATAGGGAAAAACGGTGGCGCCGACTTTTTCCATCGGGCGATACAGCATCGACCGCTCCTGGTGTGCCGGAGGAATGAGGCTGAACATGTTTAAGATAACTAACAGGATGCCGATAATCAAAACCGCCTTCAGCAGCGAGAGGATAGCCCCGAGTAGCCGGTTTACAAATGCAAAAGCCACCATGCTGATGATTTTATCGGCAAAGCGGCCGACCAGCACAACGGCCAGCAATACGACAATAAACGTAACGGCAAACGCTACGCCGCTGGTTACCGGCTCGCTTACGCCGAACCAGTCGGAAATGCAATGCGCCGTAAAATGCGAAAACCGGTAGGCGCAATATACGCCCAAGAGCAAGGCCAGTAAGCCGAACAACTGGCGGATAAAGCCCTGCCGCCAGCCCATAAAAATGCTTATCAAAAGCAAAATAGCGAGGATGATGTCAATGTAGTTCATGTTGAGTTGTTGAGTTATTGAGTTGTTGAGTTGCCTGTATATTAGCCATAGCACATTAGCTATGGTTTTGCTTTCGTATAGGGTCGCAGTTTTTCGGCCACCTCTTTTTTTAAGACATTGTTTGTAATCAATGCGTCGATGGTACAGGCTTCCGCTCCGGCCACCCGTCGAAAGAGTATGATACCCCGCGCATCGTATGCGCCAATGTAAGGATGCACTCGGAGTACGGAGTCGGAGGCTGTTTTTAAATCAATGCGCGTGAAGAGGCTGGTATCGACGGTGACTTGCCGGGCGATTTGCTCAAAGCGTTCGTCGGTCATGTTGTAGATTTCGCGCAGTTGCTCAATGGAGGCAAAGCCTCCCAGCCGTTTACGGTAAGCTACAATTTGCAGGGCGGTGCGCTCGCCGATGCCGTTTACCCGTATCAATGCTGCTGTGTCGGCCGTATTGATTTCGACGATCCGCTTTTCGCGCTTCGGATAGCGCAGGCTGTCGAACGGCGCGCGCTTCGGCAGGGCGGCTGTGTCGATGAGGATATAGGGTTTCAGCCGCTCGAAATGGTCGTCGCTGACAACAAATACCTTTTTAAAATCGTTGGGCGTTCTGAATATGGCGCCGGTAGAGCGGTAGTTGATAATGACAACCGCCTGTTTCGGCGAGAAGCCGAGTTGCCTGAACATCGCCGTATCGGCCGTGTTCGGGTCAAAATTTACATAATTTATCCGGCGCGCTTCGTGGCGCTTATCAGTGCGACGAGACGTTTGCTGGGAATTGAATGTAAAGGAGGGTTCTTTGGCTTCGTCGGCCGGCATCAGCTGCGACAGGCTGTCGATATGGCGCTTAAACCTGTCCATATCCGCGACGGAGGAGGCAGGCTCCGGAACAAAGCACGGCCAGACAAGCAAGCCGGCCATTAATACCAACAGCGAAGCCAGGCTTAAGCGCTCGCTTTTGGAAAATGAAATCAGTATTTTCAATAGCTTTAACATGGTCGGTATCCGTTATGAAAGGGTTGTCGATTGGGCGTGTGTGGTTACGGTTGCGGTGTGTTGAATGTATTCATGGTGCGTTCGATGCCTGTCAAACCGAAGGCTTTAACCGCCTCAACCGCTTTGTCAAGTACGGCGGGCAGCGTTTTTTGTTCTTCGTCGCTCCATTCGCTCAGCACGTAATCGATCTGCCGGCCTTGCAGGAAGGCGTTGCCGATGCCCACGCGCAGCCGGGCATATTGCTGGTTCCCGATGATTTCGTTGATGTTTTTCAATCCATTATGTCCTCCATCGCTGCCTTGTTTGCGCATCCGCAAGATGCCGAAAGGCAAGGCCAAATCATCGACCACAACGAGCAGGCCTTCCGCAGTAATACGTTCGGCCTGCAACCAGTAATTGACGGCTTTTCCGCTCATGTTCATGTAAGTCGATGGCTTGAGCAACATAAATCGTTTGCCTTTGAGCATGATTTCCGTGATGGCGCCATAGCGGACACTCGTGAAGCGGGCATTCGCCGCCTTTGCCCATGTATTGAGTACGTCAAAACCCACATTGTGGCGGGTATTGGCATACTCCGGCCCGATATTCCCTAATCCGACAATCAGAAAGGCCATGCTAATTCAATATGCGTTAATGATAAAAACGTGAAGCGTAACGGGGTGTCGGCCGTTACGCTTTACGGGTTCTCTGCATCCTTACTTTTTCTTTTCGGCTTCGGCCGCAGCGCTGGCTGCTGCCGCCGCATCGGCGGTGGCGGCGCGGGTAGTCTTCACAGCGCAAATGATGGTGGTCTTCGGCGTAATAATCGTTAAGTTCTCGAACGATAACTCGCCGGACACGATGTTTTTACCCAATCCCAGTTCGGAAATATCGACCTCCAGCGTATCCGGCAGGTCTTTAGGCATGGCCTGTACTTTCAGCTTGCGGGTGATGATATTCAACCGGCCGCCGGCGCGCACGCCCACGGAATTACCTGTAAAGATAATCGGAATATCAACGGCCAGCGGCTTCGCCTCATCGACCGCGTAAAAGTCGATATGCAGCGCCTTTTCGGTGAGCGGGTGAAACTGTATCTCACGCATCACGGAAGGGTATGTTTTCCCGTCGATGTCAATCTCTACGATGTAGGTGTTAGGCGTGTACAGCAAGTTTTTCAACTCTTTTTCATCGACCGAAAAATGGATATTTTCCGTGTTGTTTCCATACAGTACGCAGGGTACTTGTTGATTGCGGCGCATTGCTTTGATGTCCGCTTTTTTGCCCACTGTGCGGGCAGTTCCTTTTAATGCAAATGTCTTCATTACTTGTAAATAATTTAGTTAAAAAAGTGTTACTCAATCCGGCTATTGCCGGACCCCATGGCACTTATAGCTAAATAGCTTCGTTTTTGGGGGCGACAAAGGTACGAAAAAATTTGTAAAAACGAAATGATTTATAATGGTTATTTTTTCAAAAACGGGAGTCCTGATAATACGCCTCAATCTGTTCGATAACAGATAATGTACTGGACGGTCTTGCAACCGGAGAACGCAGCAGCCCATTCCTATCTATCAGCATATAAGTGGGAAAACCGCTGATATTGTACGTACCCATAAAACTTTTTGAAGCGTCTGCATCCAGATAATAATTCTCGCCTTCGATGTTTTCTTTACCAATTGTTTTCAACCAGTTGTCAGACGAAGAATCTAAACACAAATTGATAAAAACAACCTCTTTCCCTGCCGGGTTAAATTCGGGAACGGGCAAATGGTAGAAGTATGCAGTCCACCGGAACAGTTGTTCGTTGATTTCCGCATTATCGCCGGAAAATGTAACCGCATCGCCCGGATGCTGTTGAAATTTCAAGCCGTCGATGGTTAAAAATACCGAATCGCCCGGGGCAACGTACAGATTGATAAACGAACGGTCGTAGCGGATGGACAGGTTCTGGGCAAAGACATAATCGTGCACCACGCGAAATGTCCCGGCTGACGTTGTCAAATCCTGTGCAAAGCGATGCTCATCGCTCAACGGGTCGCAAAAATTCACCTGAATAACGGTAGCATTTTCGGGCATGTTTATCACTTTCCCTGAAATAACAGTCCGTTTGGGTTGCCGTTCACTGTTTTCGGGCAAACAGGAAGTAAATAACGTGATGGAGATGACCACCAGACTGAGAGAAATTTTTTGTAACATATATCAATTCCTTGGGGGGCTCCTAAAAACTGTTTTGTCTATTTTGATTTTTACAGGGAGCCGAAGTTCCCGTTAAAACTCCGAATAAAAATCGTTGCAAAGATAATACAAAAAATAATACCATTGACATTTTTTGCTCTCTCAAAAAAATCCCGTATCTTTGCAGCATTATGGCAGATATATTATTATTATTCGGACTTTGCGGCATCGTTGCCATCCTTACAGGGTGGAATGATCCTTCCTGCAAATATCGTAAGTAACGATTATTGAACGGCGCCTCACAAGAGGCCCTTTTTTGTCCTTTGCTACCCGATATATATAGGGTAGCTATATGTCTGTATAGCGGCGATTCTTTCTGAAACTCGAGATGAACATTTTAATCTTTTAATCCTGCAAATCCTAATCAAAAAAGACAATAGCACCTCAAAAAAAGAGTTAGCCGTTTTTCTCTTTTATCATTTTTTTGTCATATTAATAAAAAAAGTGTACCTTTGCCCCCCAAAATAAAAGGAGGTGTATGTGACTCTATGATAATTGTACAGTTAAAGGAAGGCGAAAACATCGAACGTGCGCTGAAGAAATTTAAACGCAAATTCGAGAAAACGGGTATTGTCCGTGAATTGCGTTCGCGGAAGACGTTTGAAAAACCGTCGGTGAAACGCCGCGATGTGGTAAAGCGTGCTATATACAGGCAACACATGCAGAACGAAGAAGAATAACCGGTCGTTTCCGATAGCAAAATAAAAAATAACGTAAGGGACTTTTTTTCTTACGTTATTTTTTTGTAATTTAGCGGCGCAATTTGAATCACGGAAAGAAGGAAGTTCCCGATATGGAAGAACAATTTATACAATACTTACGTTACGAGAAGCGTTATTCCGAAAGCACCGTCAACATTTATTCCGGCGCCATCCGGCAATTTATGACCACGATGGAGGACGCCAACGGCCAGCAGGAATGGTCGGATGTTACGGCTTCGCAAATCCGTTCGTGGATGGCCGATATGAGCCGGCATGGCCATACGCCACGTACCATTGTCCTGAAATTAACAGCCCTCAACCGCTTCTTTAAATTCCTGATGCAGCAGGGCTACCTCAAAAAGAACCCTGCGCAGCATATCCAGCGGCCGAAAATAAGTAAGCGCCTGCCCACATACTTTGAGAACAAGGCGATCAACGAATTTCTCAATACCTGTGAAAAACCGGACGGCTACGTCGGGGCGCGCGACATCCTGATTATAGAATTATTGTACGTAACCGGCATCCGGCGCGCCGAACTGCTGGGGTTACACCCGTGCGATATTTATGCCGAAGAACAGGTGCTGCGCGTAACCGGCAAGGGCGACAAGCAGCGCGAAGTGCCGCTGACAAAAGGGATCATCGAACATCTGAATAAGTATCTAACGATACGGCAGGCAGCTTTCCCCTCCCTTTCGGCAACCGACCGGCTATTTGTGAGTGTGAAGGGAAAACCGCTGTACCCCGGCGCGATCAACAAAGCGGTATACGACCGGCTGGCTTATCAAAAGGGATTTACCGGCAGAAAGACGCCGCACGTCCTGCGTCATTCCCTGGCAACCCATTTGCTGAACAACGGCGCCGATATTATGAGCATCAAGGAAACGTTAGGGCATTCGAGCCTTGCCGCCACACAGGTATATGCGCATGTTTCGCTAAAAAACCTGCAGACGGTCTATCAAAAAGCCCACCCGCGATACCGTATCAAAGAGGATGAAAACAAACCAGCATAAAATATATTATTAATACAGTTATTCAATTATTCATTTAACAAAGGAGAACTAATTATGGAAATTCGTGTACAAACAGTAAAATTCGATGCCGACAAAAAGTTGACGGCTTTTATCACAAAAAAGGTAAGTAAATTAGACCGCTTTTTTGACGGCATAATAGCGGCCGAAGTGTCGCTGAGCCTGACCGCCGACCACGACAATAAAAAAGTGTCGATACGGTTGGATGTGCCGGGGCATGACCTGATTGTCGAGCGCAACCGCAAAACGTTCGAAGGGGGCATCAACCAGTGCGTCGATGCACTGAAGATACAACTCAAAAAAATGAAAGAGAAAATGCGGGGGCAATAGGAATTACGAATTACGAATTACGAATTACGACAAGCGGGCAACCTTGTACATTGTATCTCCCGCAGGTAATCCGTAATTTATAATTCGTAATTAATCTTTATATGAAACTGAAAATCCTCTTACCACTCCTGTTTCTGGTGGCCTGCGGGTACGCGCAGCCGGGCGATGCCGAGCTGAAAGACAAAATTGCCCAGATGCTGCTGGTCGGCTTTCGCGGGACAGAACTGACGGACGATAACCCTGTTTACCATGCCGTGAAAACGCTGCATGTCGGCGGCGTTATACTGTTCGACTACGATGTGCCGTCTAAGTCGCGGCCGCGCAATATTCAATCGGCCGCGCAGCTCAAAGGATTGGTTGCCGAGTTGCAGCAGCTCTCGCCGACGACACTGTGGATAGCCATCGATGAGGAGGGTGGGCAGGTCAGCCGCCTGAAAGTCAATTACGGGTTCCCGCTCACGGTGCCGGCGAAGGCGCTGGGAACGCTGGACGATTCGGCGACGACGGCGTTCTCTGCTGCGTCTATTGCCGCCACACTGGTCGCCGCAGGCATCAATCTTAATTTGGCGCCCTGTACGGATGTCGATGTGAACCCCGACTGCCCGGTTATCGGGAAGCTGGAGCGTAGTTTTTCGTCCGATCCAGAGAAGGTTGCCCGGCACGCCGGCATTTGGATTGCCGAGCATACGAAACGGGGCGTGCTGACCTGTCCCAAGCATTTTCCCGGCCACGGCAGTGCTTCGCACGACACCCACGCCGGCAGCGCCGATGTAACCGCTACGTGGCAGCCGGCCGAGCTTGTCCCCTACCAGAAACTGATCGCCGCCGGTGCCGTCCGCCTGGTTATGACCTCGCATATCTTCCATGCCGGCCTCGACGCGACTGCTCCGGCGACCCTCTCGGAAGCTATACTCACCGGCCTGCTGCGCGAGCAGTTAGGGTTTACGGGCGTTATTGTGTCCGACGATTTGGCGATGGGCGCCATTGCCCGCCACTACTCGCTGAAGGAAGCCATTGAAAAGGCGATCCTGGCCGGCGTCGATGTCCTTTGCCTTTCGAACAACGGCGCTACCTTCGACCCGCATATCGCTGCCAAAGCTATTGACATTATTTATAATGCGGTAAAAGCCGGCCGCATCACGCCGCAGCGCATCGACCAGTCTTACCAGCGTATTATGCGAATTAAGAACGGAGAATGAATGATGGCGGAGGCATAGCTCCTAAATGCCAGGAGAACAGTAACCGGACAATGAGCTGTTAATTATATTAATTACATCGATCATCATTAAACACATTACTCACAACAGTACATTATGAGCCTGTTTTCTACGGCATATTGGGCACCGGTGCAGTATTTTGCGAAGCTGGCCGAGGACTCGGTAGCGTTGCTTGAGCAGCATGAGCATTATATTAAGCAAACGTACCGGAACCGCTGTCGGATAGCCACGGCCAACGGCGTGCTGACACTAACCGTTCCGGTAACCAGAACGCACGGGGCGAAAATGCCTGTCCGCGATGTGCGCATCGACTACGCGGAGCCGTGGCAGCAGAAGCACTGGAAAGCCATTGAGTCGGCCTACCGCTCTTCGCCGTTTTTCGAGTATTACGCCGATGATATTCGCCCGTTTTATGAACGGAAGGAACCTTTCCTGTTCGACTTAAACGAGCGAATCCTGCACACGGCGCTGGTGTTAATCGGATTGAAAATCACCATCGGCTACACCGGAGAATACCTGCCTGCTTACGCTGGCGGCGATTTCCGCGCCCTTATCTCCCCTAAGCGTCCCTGTACGGCGCACGACCCCCAATGGAAACCGCAAATCTATTATCAGGTTTTTGCGCCTGCTAACGGATTTGCGGTTAATATGAGTATTCTTGACTTACTGTGTAACGAAGGGCCGAATGCGCTTGCGGTACTCGGTGCGCCGATGGCCGCCGGTGCGCGTTAGAAGCGCCAGCCTATCGTAACGGCTATTTTGCTCATCGACGCAGTGGTCGAAACAAGGTTCTGGTTGTCGGCATAGAGGTCGCGCAGTTGCGTATTGCCGGGCGAGAACGAGTAGGCGCCGTCAATAAAAAAGTACTCCCCTCGGTAGCCGATGCCGACCGAGCCGATTTTCACCGCCTTCATCTCCTTTCCCGGATTCTGGTAGTAGGCATAGCCGGCGCGGAGGGCAACCGCATTTAATCGCAGCTCGCCGCCGACGCGGATATTGGAAGTTGCCGAACGGTAATACTGTTTTATATGCTGATTGTCTTCCGTAAAACTGCCGATGCTGCCGTTGTCTTCCCGCAGCTTAAGGCCGCCGTAATCGACCCCTTCATAATCGACACTGAGAAGCCCCAACGAGCCGAACGTGTAAGCCAGCCCCGCGCCCCAGCGGAACGGGGTCTGGAGGCGGTAATAATACTCGGTCGGGTCGATACTGGCATTGTACTTGCCGGAGATGAAGTAGGATGTCATATCTTTCATCCAGTTCTCGTGCAGGAACATCCATGTCGGGGTATGAATGTAGGCGCCGACCCGCAGTCCGTCTATCGGGCGGGCAATAACCCCGAACTTGACATTGGTTCCCACGCCTCGCGTCTCATTGTTGTAGCCATAGGTAAACCGCTTGAATCCGGTGGTAAAATCGGCGACGTTCACAGCCTTCTCCTGGTATTCTTCGTACAACGTATGGTTGATGTCCTGAATGCCGATGCTCAGGCCGAAATAAAAGCGGTCGGAAAGATTGATGCCGGCACTGAATACGTATTCCCCGACATAGCCCGACTGGTCGCGGTAGAGCAACTGGTCGAGATCGCCCGCCTGTCGAATTAAATCGAGGTTATCAGGGTCTTGATCGTCAAAATCCTCCGTCGCCGCGATATACTCCCCGTCGTGGTTTTCAATAGGCAAAACTAAGTCCGTCTGCCACGCCATCCATTCTTCGTCGGACGATCGTGCATCAAGATCGTCGATTGGTAATCCGGTAAGCCCCAAGGCTAATTTCCGCAGGTATGATAAATTCGCCGATGCGCTTGTTCGTGCGCCGGCCGAGGATCGGTACGTATTATTTTGCAGCTTATTAAACCCGATACCGATGTTCACCGACATCAGCCCCTCTATATTATAAGTAGGAAAAGCCGATACATATCCGATACTTCCCATTCCGAAACGGGTTTTGGAATCGTCGATAGTATTGCCCATATAGCCTGCCGACGTGCCGGCAATAGCCAGTGCAGGGGTAAACAAAATTTCCGACGAACGGTACACCGCCACGCCCGCAGGATTGATGCTTAATGTCGTGAAATCGCCGCCCAATGCGGCAAATGCGCCGCCCATAGCCTGAAATCGCGCCGTACCTTCATAGATGTTTTGCGAAAACAGCAGGGCATTATCCAACTGTACACTTTGCGCCACCGATATGGTTACGCTGCACAGGATAAGACTAAATATTAGTATATATTGTTTCATAACTCAATCTAATTTATTTAATTTAATGCTTATTACTTTAACTAACTCTCAACGCTACCGTCTTCCTCCCGTTGAACGGCTGCTGCCGCCACCACTGCTGCTGCCGCTGCTGCTCCGCGAGCTTCCGCCCGAAGACCCGCTACTCGAGGGCGAACTGCGGTACGTCGAATTACTGCTCGACGGCGCCGACGAACTGCTGCGCGACGGCGTTGACGAAGGCTGCGACCGGTACGTCGAATTATTGCCGCGCGAGGTTGATGTACCACTGCTGCGCGACGATGACGAGGGTGTATAACTGTCCTGCCGACTGGTCGAAGAACGACTCTCCCGTGTACTGGCCGGCGCTTGATACGTGCTGCGGCCTGTATTCACGCCCGAACCCCGGTTGCTGCCGCTGCCGCTGCTCCGCGACGCCGAGCCTTGCACATTATAACCCGAACGGCTGGCCGACTCCGGCCGCGTATAGGTTTGTGCATTCCCGCCCCGCGACGCCGAGGCGCCCGACGCTCTTGTTGTCGTTGCATGGCCGGCGCGCGTTTCGCTCGTCCGGGTACTGCGGGCAGTCGTGGCTGTCGGAACAGCGCTGCTGCTTCTGGTCGTAGCCGCAGTACCGGTTACCGCACCTCGCGACGACGAAACGGTTCTGGCGGCATTGCGGGTAGAGGCGGCGGGTGCTGCACCCGAACTGCGTGAAGCGCCGGCGGTTGTACCACGGGTATTGGTAATGGCCGAACTGCGCGAATTTCCGGCAATCTGGCGAACCTCCGACGAGCGGCCGGCCGAGACAGCCGATGCGCGGTTGCTGCCCGCACTGCGGCCATTCACGGCCACCGGCGACCGCACAGACGAAATACCCGACGAGCGCGCATATCTGTTATTATAGTGTCCGCTATGCGCATAATAGCCGTAGTGCGGGTAATAATACGACGGATAATGGTAATGATACGGATAGCCATAGTGGCCATAAAAACCGCCATACCACCAATTGTTGTGCCACCCCCAGTAGCCGTACGATCCCCACCACGGGTCGTAATACGAATAGTAGTGCCAGGGGCGGGAATAATAGGGATAATACCACGAATTATACCACGGGTCGCTCCAGCCCAGATTGACGGTTACCGTATAGTGCGGATCGTCGAACATGCGCAGGCGGCGCTCGTAGGAATCATCATCATCAATAATGACGTAGGTTTTGTTCGGTTCCGCTTCTACATAAATGGAATTGGTGTCGGTATTGATATACACGACATCCTCGCCGGTTTCGGTAAGCGTATAGGTCGAAGAGGCCGGTTGGACGGCTGCAGCGACCTGTGTTTTCGCTCTTAATTGCTCCAGCTCGGCGTTCGTGGCGCTGTTGCCTGAAGCATCCGCCTGTTGCACGGCTGATGGCCGGTAATAAATATCGTCATTGGCGGCAGGCGCCGACGTGTTTGAAACAGCGCATGATGCCATGAGCCACACCGCCGTAGCGGCGAATAATAAGGTGTTAAATGGTGCTTTCATTGTAACTTCTATTTTAGTTATTGTTTATTTTTATTTACCTTTGCGCACTAAAATGCGCAGCGACACATTAACAAATCTTGTGCCAAAGCTGCCAATAATATAAAAGCAGGTTTAGAACAAATACTATATATATTAAATTATATTTTATGGCAAAGGATGTTACCTCTTATGAAAAAAATTACGCACAATGGTACAACGACCTTGTGCTGAAAGCAGATTTAGCCGAGAACTCCGCCGTGCGGGGCTGTATGGTTATCAAACCTTATGGCTATGCCATTTGGGAAAAGATACAGGCAACGCTCGACAAGCTGTTTAAGGACACAGGACATGTAAATGCGTATTTCCCGCTGTTTATCCCCAAATCGTTTTTGAGCCGGGAGGCTGAACATGTCGAAGGATTTGCGAAGGAATGCGCCGTTGTAACGCATCACCGCCTGATGAACAGCCCCGACGGCAAAGGCGTGGTGGTTGACCCGGCGGCGAGGCTGGAGGAAGAGCTGATTGTGCGCCCCACGTCGGAAACGATTATTTGGAACACCTATAAAAATTGGATAAAATCGTACCGCGACTTGCCGGTATTGTGCAACCAGTGGGCCAATGTCGTGCGCTGGGAGATGCGCACGCGCCTGTTTTTGCGCACCACCGAATTTCTTTGGCAGGAAGGGCACACTGCCCATGCCACCAAAGCCGAAGCCATCGAAGAAACTCTCCGGATGGTGCATGTCTATGAAAAATTTGCCCGCGAGTGGATGAGTATCCCTGTGATTGTCGGGGCTAAGACCGCGAGCGAACGCTTTGCCGGTGCGATCGACACCTTGTGCATCGAAGCCATGATGAAAGACGGAAAGGCATTGCAGGCCGGCACCTCGCATTTCCTTGGACAGAATTTCGCCAAAGCCTTCGATGTGCAGTTTGCTACGAAAGAAGGCGGATTGGAATATGTATGGGCAACCTCGTGGGGCGTATCAACCCGTCTGATGGGCGCACTTGTTATGGCGCACAGCGATAACAACGGGCTGGTGCTCCCGCCGAAATTAGCGCCGATTCAGGTTGTGCTGGTGCCTATATACAAAGGGGACGAGGAGTTGGCACAAATGCGGGAACGCCTGCAACAGCTGAAAAACGAGTTGGCAGACAAAGGCATCCCCGCCAAAATCGACGACCGCGACAACGTGCGTTCCGGTTTTAAATTTGCCGAATGGGAACTCAAAGGCGTACCGGTACGGCTGGCATTAGGGCCGCGCGACATGCAGAACCACACCATCGAAATAGCTCGTCGTGATACGCTGGAAAAACAGGTACTGCCGCAAGCCGGAGTCGCCGGATTTATCGAAAAACTGCTGCCGCAGATGCAGGCAAACATCTATAAAAAGGCGCTGGATTTCCGCGAAAAGAATACCTTTACCGTCGATAGTTACGAGGAATTTAAGCAGCGTATCGAAAATGGAGGCTTCTTCCTTTGCCACTGGGACGGCACGGCCGAAACCGAAGAGAAAATCAAGGAAGAAACGAAAGCGACTATCCGCTGTATTCCCTTTGACTCGCCGGATGTCCCCGGTTGCTGTATGGTTACTGGAAAACCCTCGGCTAAACGGGTGGTATTTGCGAAAGCGTATTAATGGAGAATGAACATTTGCCCCGGTAGATTTATTGTTCGCATTGTGAAAATTGTTTGACCATATCAGTTTTTTTTTCTATTTTCGCGTTCTCAAAAATGAAGCGTTGCCGTAAAAAGCAATTAAGTATTTAATGATTAAAATATTGTACTATGTATTGGACACTTGAACTTGCATCGAAATTGGAAGATGCCCCTTGGCCTGCCACAAAAGACGAATTGATTGATTTTGCCACCCGTTCCGGTTCTCCGCTGGAAGTGATTGAGAATTTACAGGAATTGGAAGACGATGGCGAGATGTATGACAGTATTGAGGATATATGGCCGGACTACCCAAGTAAGGAAGATTTTTTCTTTAATGAAGATGAGTATTAGTAGTGGCAAGAGGCGAGAGAATTAACAAAAAAATAACAGTTATTATGTTAAATAGTTTTGTTCATTCAAAGAAAATATTCTGCCTCTGCGGAGTTTTTATGGGTAAATGACTTTGTTGCAACGGTAGTCAAGACGGTATTATTCGTTCCTTCGTTCTCGTTCTTTTTTAGTAATTGGACAGCGGTTTTGTTCACGACCATTAACCAAGCTTGTTAATGGTCATTAACAAGGCTTGTTCACGACCATTAACTAAGCTTGTTAATGGTCATTAAATAGGCTTGTTAATGGTCATTAAATAGAGTTGAAAGTTAAGAACTATAAACTCAAAGAGTTGAGAGTTGAGAGTTGCTATTTGTTTAAAATTGAAATCAGGTTGTATAGACAAAATAAAAATGGTGTGGGATTCTGAAAAATCTTCTCCAGAGATAAAAATTATTTCTCCAGAGATAATTTCTATCTCTGGAGAGTTTTTTTTGTTTTTTCCTTCGATAAAATGATTTTCGTACCTGTTCTCTTTTTTTTCAGACGTTAGACAAAAGAACATAGACGTAAGACGTCTATTGTCTATTGTCTATTGTCTATTGTCTATTGTCTATTGTCTATTGTCTATTGTCTATTGTCTATTGTCTAT
>JAISXF010000042.1 GCA_031270845.1 Prevotellaceae bacterium | reverse complement strand
CTGTTTCCCGTTCAGTGGCGCATACGGATGCGGTGAACGAACGCCGGCGCGAGGCCGAAATTAGCCGCGTTGCGGATAAATTCCATCCGGAAGCATTGCTTCTAACCCAAGTTGAGGGTCAACTCAAGGTAGAAGCATTGCTTCTAACCCAAGTTGAGGGTCAACTCAAGGTAGAAGCATTGCTTCTAACCCAAGTTGAAGGTCAACTCAAGGTAGAAGCATTGCTTCTAACCCAAGTTGAGGGTCAACTCAAGGTAGAAGCATTGCTTCTAACCCAAGTTGAGGGTCAACTCAGGGTAGAAGCAATGCTTCCGACTTAAACAGGGGGGCTCCGGCGTGCTAAAACGCCTGACAATGCACAAGCATTTTCCACAGTAAATCTTTCAGCGATGGAATGTTTTTGCCCGATACGGCCGAGATGAATATCGCCGGCACGCCTTCGGGCAGCTGTTTTTTGAGTTCCTTTTCCAGCTCCCCGTCGAGGAGGTCGCTTTTGGAGATGGCCAGCAGCCGTTGCTTGTCGAGCAGTTCGGGGTTGAACTGTTCCAGTTCGTTGAGCAGGATTCGGTATTCATCGGCGATGGCGTTGCTGTCGGCGGGGATAATGAACAGCAGCATGGCATTGCGTTCGATATGCCGGAGGAAACGCAGTCCCAGTCCGCGTCCGGCGTGGGCGCCTTCGATGATGCCGGGGATGTCGGCCATGACAAACGAATGGTCGTCGCGGCAGGTTACGATGCCTAAGTTCGGTTCGAGTGTCGTAAACGCATAGTCGGCAATTTGGGGCCTGGCGGCCGATACAGCCGAGAGCAGGGTTGACTTTCCGGCATTGGGAAACCCCACCAGCCCGACATCAGCGAGCAGTTTCAGTTCGAGAATAAACCAGCCTTCTTCGCCTTCTTCGCCCGGCTGCGCAAACCGCGGCGTCCGGTTGGTCGATGTTTTAAAAAAAGCATTGCCCATGCCGCCGCGTCCGCCGCGGGCGAGCATTTTTTCTTCGCCGTCCTGCGTAATTTCAAACAGTGTTTCACCCGTGTCGGCATGACGGACGACGGTGCCGAGCGGTACATCGAGGATGACATCGTCCCCGTTGGCGCCGTGCCGCAGCGCACTGCTGCCGGCGCCGCCCGCTTCGGCGCGGATATGCTTCTGGTACTTGAGGTGAATCAGCGTCCAGAATTGGCTGTTCCCGCGCAGGATGATATGCCCGCCGCGCCCGCCGTCGCCTCCGTCGGGGCCGCCTTTGGGGACATATTTCTCACGGTGCAGGTGCATCGCCCCTTTCCCGCCGGCGCCCGAAGCGCAAAACAGCCGCACATAATCTATAAAGTTGGACATCTTTTTTACAATGGATAATAAATAATGATTCATGGATAATGGATAATGGTCATTCGCTTGCCGCCATTAATCATTATCCGTTAACCGTCGATAATTGTTTGAGGATTTGTTGGAGTGTGTTATCGGGCGTGATGCTGCTATTGACGGTGGCGTATTTTCCCTGCGCCCTGTAGTAGTCGGCGGTGCTTTTTATTTTTTCATGATACGTAATGATGCGCTGCCGGATGACGTCGATCGTATCATCGGGGCGGCCTTCGACTTCGGCGCGGTGGAGCATCCGGCGGATGATTTCCTGTTCGCTTACTTCTAATGCAATCATCAGGGTGATGGCGGCGTGGCGGGCGGCGAGGAGGCCGTCCAGCGCGGCCGCTTGCCCGGTGGTGCGCGGGAAACCGTCGAAAATAAAACCGGGGCAGGGTATATGGCGCGCCACGGCGTTGCCGACCATGGCGACTACCACCTCGTCGGGTACTAATTGCCCCTGTGCGATGAGGCCGGCGGCTTCACGACCGATGTCGCTGCCGAGTTCGATTTCCTGCCGCAGCATGTCGCCGGTCGAAAGGTGGATTAACTGCTTCTGCGCCGCCACTAATTTGGCTACCGTCCCTTTTCCTGCGCCCGGAGGGCCGAAAAGTACGATGTTCAGCGCTGCCTGTTGTTCAGTTTTCATTTTTCATTGTTTATTATTCGCCGCGGGAGGGCAAATTTTGTAAATATTACGCAGGTTCCGTCCCAGCTCGTTATAATCGAGCCCGTAGCCGACGATAAAATCGTTCGGTATCCGCAGCCCGACATAGTCAATCGGAATATCCTTGTCGTAGGCGTCGGGTTTGAGCAGGAATGTCGCTACTTTAATTTGTTTCGGGTTATACTGCTGCAGCACGTTGAAGAGTTCGACGAGCGTGTGGCCGGTGTCCACAATATCTTCGACGATAATCACGGTGCGGCCGCCGATGTCGGTATTCAGCCCGAGCAGTTCCTTCACTCTGCCGGTCGAAGCGGTGCCGCTGTACGACGAGAGTTTGACAAACGACACTTCACAGTTAAAATCCATTTGCTTCAGCAAATCCGACGTAAACATGAACGCCCCGTTGAGGATACTCAAAAACACCGGTATGTTTTCGTCTTTCATATCCTCCCTGATTTGTTGTGCTACAACACCGATGGCCGTCTGTATCCGGTCGTGCCGGATAGCGATGGCAAATTCTTTATCATATAATTTTACTTTTTTCATCATTTAAATTTTCAAAACGCGAAAATAGTTATTATTTTTGTAAAATCATAATTTAAAAATGAAAAAATGAAAGCACTTGTGAGTATCCTTATGGGCAGCACGTCGGACTGGCCGGTTATGGCGGCTGCGGCCACGTTGTTGAACGAAATGCAAATTCCTTTTGAAATCAATGCCCTTTCGGCGCATCGTGTGCCGGAGCTGACGGTTGATTTTGCGAAAGGCCTGCACCGTCGCGGGGTGAAGGTTGTGATTGCGGGCGCGGGCGGCGCGGCGCATCTGCCGGGCATTGTGGCCGCCCTGACACCGCTGCCGGTTATCGGCGTACCCATCAAATCGTCCAATTCGATTGACGGATGGGACAGCATCCTCTCCATCCTGCAAATGCCGTCGGGCATTCCTGTGGCGACGGTGGCGCTTGACGGCGCACGGAATGCCGCCATCCTCGCCGTGCAAATCCTGGCCACCGCCGACGCCGAACTGTTCGACAAAATCTGCCGCTTCAAACGTGATTTGGCGGAGAAAATCGCAGCAGCCAACGAAGAGCTGGGTAAAATCGAGTATGAATATCGGGTGTAACGGCGGTTCCCCGACACATGCCTGCCTTATAAAACCGTTTATTACTGTCTTCCTGTGGGGCGTATTCGGTATGGCCGGGCTTGCGCAGCCGACGCTCTCGCCGACCGGCGCACGGGCAGCCGGCATGGGCGGTATCACGTCGGTGGATGTCGATGTATGGTCGGCTATCAACAACCCCGGCAGCTTGGGGATGATGGCCGAAGCCGGCGCGGGCGTGTCGCACGAACAGCGCTTTGCTATGGCCGATATGGGCATCAGTACCATTGTCGGGACGCTGCCGCTGTGGGGCAACGGCGTGGGGGTGTATGTGAGCAGTCTTAATCCTGGTTTGGCGTCGTATGGCGAGAGCCTTGCGGGGCTTTCCGCAGGCCGGAAGCTGAACGAATACCTGGCGGTCGGCGTGGGTATCGAAGGGCGTATGCTGCATTTCCCGCAGGGATACCAAAACCTGTGGGCGGTGGCGGGGCAGGCGGGTATTTTGGCGCGTCCGGCGTCCCGCCTGACGCTGGGCTTCCACGTCGCCAATCTCTCCCTGTCCAAATGGAACGGCGAAGAAAATACGCTCCTGCCGGTGGTGTTTACATTGGGCGCGTGCTATGTCATTGCATCGCGCGTGCAGGTATATGCCGAAGCCACGAAAGATATTTATGAAGCGTTGCGTGTGAAAATCGGTACCGAATTTACGGTTGTGAAGGCATTATATCTGCGTGTCGGGGTTGTATCCGCGCCCTTTGAGACGCACTTCGGCGTCGGCTATGCGCATAAGCGGCTCCGCTTCGATGCCGCCCTGAGCCGCCATCCCGTATTAGGATACACGCCCACCGGAAGTATCAGTATCCGGTTTAGTAGCAGTAGCCGTGGTAATGCATAATTTTAAATGCGTCAATTCTTAATTATATGGCTGCTGTTGGCGGGCTTCGTGGCCGGCGCACAGTCGCCGACGACCGAACTGTCTGATGTGGTGCGCCAGTTAGTGGAAACCATCGCCGCCGGCAGCGAAGAGGCCGACATCGACCTGCAAACCCTGTACGAAACATACGAAGCCCTGCTCGAAGAGCCGCTCGACCTGAACACCGTTACCGAAAACGACCTGCAACAACTGCAACTGCTCAACGATTTCCAAATCCAAAGCCTGATAGAATACCGGCGCCGATACAAAAAACTGTACTCGGTGCACGAGCTGCCGCTGATACACGGCTATAATAAAGAAATAGCCGCTCAACTGGCGCCCTTTATAACCGTCGTGGCGGAACGCTACGAGCGGCGCCCGACCCTCACCGCCCGCCTCACCCGGGGCCACCATAAAATGCTGGTGCGCACAGGCCGGACGCTGGAGCAGCAGCAGGGATACCGGCCAATCGACGCCGCCGATTATGCGGCAAAGCCCGATTCGCGCTACCTCGGGTCGCCGTGGGCTACGTACATCCGCTATCGCTACAATTACAGGGACAAGATGCAATGGGGACTGACCACGAGAAACGACGCCGGCGAGCCTTTCTTTGCCGGCGGAAACCGGCAGGGATTTGACTTCTATTCGGCGCATGTGCAGATCGCCGACGCAGGCATCATTAAGCGGCTTATCGTGGGCGACTACCAGATGCAGTTCGGACAGGGGCTGGTAGCGTGGGGCGGATACTCGCTCTCTAAAGCAGGCGACCCCCTTGCCGTCAAACGATATGAGCGCGGCCTGACCGGCTACACATCGAGCAACGAAACAATGTTCCGGCGCGGAGCGGCCGTCACGCTCAAATACCGCCAGTGGAACCTCTCCGCCTTTGCCTCGTACAAAAACATCGACGCCACCGCCGACAGCAACGAATTTACAACCATCCAAACCATCGGGCAGCATAATACCGTAAGCCGGATGGCCAACAAGCAATCGGTCTCCGAAACCCTGGCCGGCAGCAACCTCTCGTACCGTTTCAGCCAGTTTAAGATAGGCCTCACCGCCCTGTGGTACCGCTACGGAAAGAACTATAACCGCGACATCAAACCCTACAACCGCTTTGAGCTGACCGCCTCGCAGAACGCCAACATCGGCCTCGATGTCTATGGCGTATGGCGGCGCGTGAGCCTCTTCGGCGAAGGAGCGCTGAGCGCCAACGGCGGATGGGCTGTCCTCGCCGGAGCGCTCTTCGACATCGACCAGGCCTTCTGCCTCTCGCTCCTCTACCGGAATTACAGCCGCCACTACCAGGCTTCCTATGCGAACGGGTTCGGCGAGACAGACAAAACCGCCAACGAAAACGGCTTCTACGCAGGAATCCAATGGATGCAACTGGCCGACATTACCGTATCGGCATACGCCGACGCCTTCCACTTCCCGTGGATGCGCTACCGCGTCTATGCTCCCTCGCACGGCTTTGAATACTGGGCGCAGGTCGATTACCGTCCCGATACCGCATTCAGCATGTACCTGCACATAAAACAGGAGCAAAAGCAGCAAAATATCTCCGACAACAACACCGCCGTCGTACAGCTGCAAACTATAGATGCGCTCCGTATCCGCTATGAAATTTCCTACGAACTGTCGGCCGGCCTGTCGATGCGCAACCGCATCGAATGTACCCGCTACCGCGCCTCCGCCAAAGAATACGGACTGCTGCTGTACCATGACATTAAATACGCATTCGCGAGATGGCCTGTCAATGCCTCCGTCCGCTTTGCCGTGTTCGACACCGACAGCTGGAACACCCGCCTCTACGCCTACGAAAACGACATGCTCTACGCCTTTTCCGTACCTGCCTATTACGACAAAGGGGCGCGATGGTATTTCAACCTCCATCTGAAAGTGGCTTCCCGCCTGGACTTCTGGTTCCGCATCGCCCAAACTTATTTTATAAACAAAACGACCATCAGCGAGGGCCTCACACAAATTGACAAGCCCCACCAGACAACCATGAAAGTGCAGATAAGCCTGAAATTCTGATTAAGAATTAGGAATGGCCTGCGCGGCAACCTTATTTTCCAAACAAAACAACCTTGGTAGCGTAAGGATAATCCTCCCTCGCACGCGGCCGGCAAGCATTCCCGTCAGGGACGTCCCAAAAGGCTTGCTTCTATTGCATTGCGTCCTTTGCGCAGCCCTTTGCGCGCTTTGCGTCTTTGTGGGAGAATGGAGCGCCGTAATGCCGAAATGCAGAAAAAAGCGCAAAAGACAAAAATCTACCGTACCGGATGAACTCTATCCCGTACCGGATGAACTTCATCCCGTACCGGATGAACCCTATCCCGTACCGGATGAACTTCATCCCGTACCGGATGAACCCTATCCCGTACCGGATGAACCCTATCCGGTACGGGATGAACCCTATCCCGTACCGGATGAACCCTATCCCGTACGGGATGAACCCTATCCCGTACCGGATGAACTTCATCCGGTACGTGGATTTTTCCTAAAATTACGCATTACGGATTAATTACGGATTACAAATTACGAAATCATACACATCACCGGTCAGACAATCCGCAAAAGAAATTCCACCTCCGTTGCCATTTTTTTTGGCGCTTTGTGAAAAAAATATAGTACCTTTGTGCCACTTTTGGTTAATTAACTTATAT
>JAISXF010000002.1 GCA_031270845.1 Prevotellaceae bacterium | reverse complement strand
CTGTGCGCCTGTGCGCCTGTGCGCCTGTGCGCCTGTGCGCCTGTGCGCCTGTGCGCCTGTGCGCCTGTGCGCCTGTGCTGAATGCGTCAGCGCAGCACAAAGCTACGGGTTTTTCCGGTATAAAGCGGGGGTTGCCGGAACTTTTTATTAGAAACTTATTAACAATTGTCATGTTTTTGTAATAAATATGCGCAAAGATATTCCTTTTTCTTTAATCTGCCAAATTTTTTTTCAACCGTAAGTTTAGTTGTTATAATAATGTTACCGCTTCGCGGTTCTATTGTCTATGTTCTATTGTCCATGTTCTATAATAATGTCACCGCTTCGCGGTTCTCTTGTCTTACGTCTCTTGTCTCTTGTCTCTTGTCTATGTTCTCGTAATTCGTAATTCGTAATTCGTAATTAAATGTCTATCTTTGCAGCCATGTTTAATAGGAGAAAAAATTTTGTAGAAGAATTGCGCTGGCGCGGGATGCTGCACGATATGATGCCCGGCGTCGAAGAGCTGCTCCAGCGCGAAGAGGTAACCGCCTACGTGGGTATTGACCCCACCGCCGACTCGCTGCACATCGGGCATCTGGTAAGCATTATGATGCTGCGGCATTTGCAGGAATGCGGGCATAAGCCGTTAGCCGTAATCGGCGGCGCTACGGGGATGATTGGCGACCCGAGTATGAAATCGACCGAGCGAAACCTCCTCAACGAGGATACGCTGCGCAAAAACGAGGCCGGCATCCGCGCGCAGCTCATCAAATTCCTTGACTTTGACGCCGCACGCCCCAACCGCGCCGAGCTGCTCAATAATTACGACTGGACTAAAGACTATACCTTCCTGTCCTTTGTCCGCGACATCGGGAAGCACATCACCGTGAATTATATGATGAGCAAGGATTCGGTCAAAAAGCGGCTCACCGGCGAAGAGCGCGAGGGGATGTCGTTTACCGAATTTACCTACCAGCTGCTGCAGGGCTACGATTTTCTGTACCTCTATGACACCCAAAACTGCCGGCTGCAAATGGGCGGCAGCGACCAGTGGGGCAATATCACCACCGGCACCGAGCTTATCCGCCGCAAGCGCGGCGGCGAAGCCTTTGCCCTCACCTGCCCGCTTATTACCAAAGCCGACGGCGGCAAGTTCGGCAAAACCGAAACCGGCAATGTCTGGCTCGACCCGGCACGCACATCGCCCTACGCCTTCTACCAGTTCTGGCTCAATGTGAGCGATGCTGACGCGGCGCGCTATATTAAAATATTTACCATGCTCGGGCGCGACGAAATCGACGCCCTCATGGCCGCCCACGCCGACGCCCCGCACGCCCGCGAACTGCAAAAAAGGCTGGCGAAGGAAATCACCTGCTTCGTGCATTCCGAAGCCGACTACCACGCGGCTCTCGAAGCCTCGCAAATCCTCTTCGGCAACGCCACGTCCGAGACCCTGCGGAAAACCGACGAGCAGACATTCCTCGCCGTGTTCGACGGCGTGCCGGTGTTCGACATCGAAGCCGATGCGATGCCCGTCGGTATCGTCGAACTGCTGGCCGCGAAAACCGCCGTATTCCCCTCGAAAGGCGAATGTCGCAAAATGATACAGGGCGGCGGCCTCAGCCTCAACAAAGAGAAAATCCTCGACAGCAACCTCGCCGTCGATGCCGGCCGGCTGATTAACAACCGCTACCTGCTCGTCCAGAAAGGAAAGAAGCAGTATTTTATTATTCGTGTAAAATGAACGGTCGTACCCTGTGTATTATTTTTTATAAAAATTTCTGTCGTTAGTATGCATATGATGAAAAAGTACCCCTTCCTCCTCCTCCTCCTTGCCGTCGTTCCGGCGGCAGCGCAGGCGCAGCTGAGCGCCCCGACGGCCGACGCCACTGTCGCTACCACGAGCCTGTCGAATCCTGCCCGGCAGGAAACGATATACGTTTTTTTTGATGATACCCCGGCCGCCCTCACCGCCACTGCCGCCGATACTTCGACGTTCATCTGGACGAGGCTCAACGTCGCCGGCGTCAGGCTCGATACCGTCGGGCGCGACGATTCCGTTACCGTCTCTTCCCTGCACGACCTCCCCGAAGGGGGATACCGCGTTACCGTGTATCACCTTATCGACACCGCCGCGCCCGTCGATACATTTACTACGTGGGTCTTCCGCGATACATTCCACGTTACCGGCATCACCTTCCGCAACTCGTGCGAGGAGCTCGAGCTGACCATGTCGTCCAGCCCGTCGATATACACGGCCTATTTGTTTTATAATATTGATGATTACCTGCGCGACTCGACGCTCGCCGGCGAAAACACCCTGCACGGGAACAATACCGCCGGCGTCGAATGGTCGGCTGACCGCGATATTCACGAAGGAGTGGATGAACCCGATGCCTTCTGGCAGTCGCCGCAGCGCTACGGCATCGTGCGGATTACCGACCCCCCGCCGATGCACGATGCCCGGTATTCGGTTACCGTAACCGACCTGTTCGGCAAAAGCAGCAGCTATACGATGACGGAAACAATACCGGCCATTGCGGTCTATGCTAAAATCACCGCCAAAGAGATAGCCGCCGACGGGCACGAAATCCCGATGGACGACATCGAGGCCAGTCCGCCTTCCGACGCCGAAGCCCTCTTCCGCGTCCGCTTCTCGCAGGAGAAATGCCTCAACGCGCAGCGCTTCCTCTGGAAAGGCTTTGGCGACATCAACCAGCCCTTTACCCGCAACGTTGTCTTCTGGAGTGACTCGACAAGCAACAGTGCGGCGCCGTGGGTCGCTCCGCGGATGCCCTATAAGGGCGGCTGGGTCGATGGCTACACGCCGGGCTCCTATGTCGTTCGCCTTACGGTGCGCAACCCTGCGACGGGCTGCATCGACAGTACGGAAATCCGCGCCATCGGCGTAAAGCCGTCGAGCTTCAACGCCAACGCCATCCCCAATGCCTTTACGCCTAACGGCGATAACGATAACGACCTCTTCCGCTTCGTCAACGGACAGGAACCCGTGTCGATGGAGTATATTAAGGTGTCGGTTTTCAGTCGCTCCGGCGCGCTGGTGTATCGCTACGAAGGGCGCGCCGATGCATGGGACGGCTGGAACGGCAAAAACAACAACACCGGCAGCGACCTCGCCGATGGCCTTTATTATTATATCCTCAGCGGCGAAGGATGGGACGGACAAATGTACAACTCCGCCGAATATAAAGGCGCGCTGCATATTTTCCGATAAATCGGATGCGCTAAAAAAAATTTAATATTCGATAACGATATATTTTATAAAAAAAATTATTACCTTTGTCCCCGAATTTGTGAACGCTTTATATCGTATCATAAATTTCAATTATTAACGAACAGAAACAGTAACCGGTCAACGTGATAAATTTTTATCCCTGTACGCACAGTAGAATATAAATCATAAAAATAAAATAAAGATGAAAAAGCATTTGTTGTACATCATTATCCTTATCGCATTTATATGCCTTGTGCTGGTGCAGCAACACCTCCTGCCGACATACGCTTACATCGCCTTAGCAGGCGGGTTGGGCACCTACTTCTGGCCAGTGAAATTTATCCTGGACGCCATACGAAAGAAAGGCGCAAAGGCAATCCTTACCTCCCTCTGGTCGAATTATCTGTATAGCTATGTACTGGCTTGTCCGGTAATGGTTATTTTTTTGGGTGATATGTCTCTATTTCGGACAATCGCCGTAGTCGCGGCCGTAGCAAATGCCCTGACGGGGTTTGCTTACCACTTCTTCCATGTTGATGACGAAAAAGCGCGGCTGCATTTTATCATGGGGCTTTTCAGCTGCACATGGTTCGGCGGCGCATGTTAAACACTTTTAGAGCGTTCCCCAAGTGAAGGGAAGAGTTCCGTAATCGATAAAAGAACGTTCTTACCATGCAAAGAGCGTTCTTTTTTCAATTTTAACTAAGCAAAGACATTCAATACAGATATAAAATAAATGGGCTAAACATTAAACCATCTTCAATAATGAAAACAAGAACTTCGCTTCTCGCCGGCATCGCCTGCCTGTGGGCGCTTACCATGCCCATCCCGCCGGCGGCGGCACAATCCGGCACGGCAACGAAAGAAAAAACCGCGTTCCAGACCTCCGGCGCATGGAAACCGGTTACCGATACCCGCGCCGACGTGGCCATTGTCTATGGCGTGAACGACAACCGCCGCGCGACGTTCGAGCAGCGGGTGCAGTCGTGGCGCGAACGGGGATATACCACGCACTTTATGACCGGTATTGCCTGGGGGCAGTATCAGGATTACTTCACCGGCCGCTGGGACGGCCGGCGGCATCTCGACGAGGGGCAGGTAACGGCGAAAGGCGATACCATCTGGCATGGCCGGATGGTGCCGTATATCGTGCCTTCGACGAATTTTCTTACGTATATGAAGGAACGGCATGTGAAACGGGTCATCGACGCCGGCATTGATGCTATTTATATGGAAGAGCCGGAATTTTGGATGCGTGCCGGCTACAGCGATGCTTTTAAGCGTGAATGGCTCGAGTATTACGGCTTTCCCTGGCGGGCGCAGCATGAGTCGCCCGAAAACACCTACCTGGCCAACAAACTGAAGTATTATTTATACTATCGCGCCCTCGAAGATGTATTCACCTTTGCCAAAGAATACGGCAAGAGCAAAGGCATGGACGTGCGCTGCTACGTGCCGACACACTCGCTGGTGAATTACTCGTCGTGGCAAATCGTAAGCCCCGAAGCCAGCCTCGCGTCGATGGCCTGCGTCGATGGATATATCGCGCAGGTGTGGACAGGCACCTCCCGCGAGCCGACGTTTTTCAACGGCCTGCGCAAGGAACGGGTCTTTGAAAACGCCTTTCTGGAGTATGGCTCGATGGAGTCGATGACACGGCCTACCGGCCGGAAAATGTTCTTCCTCACCGACCCTATCGAGGACTGGCCGCGCGACTGGGTCGATTATAAATCGAACTACCAGGCCACCTTCGCCGCGCAACTCCTCTACCCGATGATCGACAACTACGAAGTGATGCCATGGCCTGACCGCATCTACGAAGGGCTTTACAAAACGTCGGCCGAGAGCGATGTCAAAGAGCGCATCCCCCGCTTCTATTCCACGCAGATGCAGGTGATGATTAATACCCTTAACGACATGCCGCTGTCGGATAATCGCGTCAGCGGGTCGCACGGCATCGGAGTCCTGATGTCGAACTCGCTCATGTTTCAACGATTTCCGGTTCATGCCGGCTACGACGACCCGCAGTTCTCCAACTTCTACGGACAGACGCTGCCCCTGCTCAAACGGGGAATACCGGTGTCGATGGTGCATATCGAAAATACGGCCTTCGCCGGTACGTGGGAGGGGCTGAAAGTCCTTGTCATGTCGTACTCGAACATGAAACCCATGCAGCCCGAATACCACGCCCATATTGCCGAGTGGGTACGCAGCGGCGGCGTGCTGCTTTACTGCGGACAGGACATCGACCCCTACCAGACGGTCATGGAATGGTGGAATACCGGCGCGAATGCTTATCCCGTGCCGTCGGCGCATCTGTTCGAGATGCTGGGCATCGGCGCGGCGCCGGCTACGGGCGAATATGCCTGCGGGAAGGGTAAAGTATATGTCCTGCGCGAAGAACCCAAAACCTTTGTGCTGAAAGAAGCCGGCGACGCCCGCTACTTCGCCGCCGTGCAAAAAGCCTTTGAAACGGCGCCCAATGCCGGCACGCTCGAACTCAAAAACAGCCTTGTCCTCGAACGCGGCCCGTACATCATCGCCGCTACGCTCGATGAGAGCGTCGTTGCCGACCCGCTTGTTCTGCGCGGCCTTTACATCGACCTCTTCGACCCGGCCCTGCCGGTGCTGGAAACGAAGAGCGTCGCCCCCGGCGAACAGGCATTCCTGTATAATATCGACCGGATAGACAAAACCACGCCGGCCGTCCTTTGCGGCGCTTCGCGCCAGTATAACATCACGGCCACGCCGCATACTTACGCTTTCACTGCCAAAAGCCCCGCCAACACCAACAACGTGCTGCGCGTCTATCTTCCGCAGCCGCCGAAGCGCGTCCACATAACCGACGTCGCCGGAGCCGGCATCGCCGACGCCGAACACACCTGGGACGCCCTCTCGCAGACCCTCCTGCTGACGTTTGAAAACAGTCCCGACGGCGTAAACGTGCACATTGAATATTAAGGTTTTCTTTCTTTGAAAAAAATTATAACAGCCGACATCGGCGGCCAGTCCTTTATTCTCGACGAAGACGCCTTTGCCCTCCTGCACGATTATCTGATACATTTTAAAGCCACCGTTACCGACCCGCATGACGTTGCGGAGGTGATGACCGACATCGAGGCGCGCGCCGCCGGGATGTTGCAGGAAAGTCTGCAGAACGGGGCGCAAAGCGTCGATCGCGCGATGGCCGATGCCGTAGTGTCGCGGTTAGGTAAACCGAAAGGATGGAAAGACGGCGGCCTCGTCATACCGCCCCGCCGGCGGCTCTGCCGCGATACCGAACACCGGCTCGCCGGCGGTGTGTGCAGCGGTATTGCGGCGGCGTGCGGCGTGCGCGTTACGGTAGTGCGTGTTGTGTTCGGGGTCGCAGCCCTCCTGCTCCTCGCCGGCCTCTGGGCGTATCTTATTCTCTGGGTAACAGTACCGAAAAAGACGTGAGACAGAACAGAGACAGAACAGAGACAGAACAGAGACTTTTAGACAATAGACGAAAGACAGCAGGGGCGAACCAATATGTTCGCCCCTGTTGTCGTAATTCATACTTCATACTTCATACTTCATACTTCATTAATACTCCGTCGTATTTACCGTCCAGCCGACGGCGAGGGACGGGTTGCAGCCGGCGGTGCCGGCGCCGGCGCCCGTGCCCGACCGCGGGTTGTCGCGGATATAAATGGTTTGTATGATGTCGGGGATGTCGGGGATGTCGGGGATATTGTACAGGGTGCCGAATAAATCATTGAGCGCCGTGGCCGTTAATTGATTGAAGCTACAACGCAAAGAGGTTAACGCGGTATTATTGCTTACGTTCAATGCCGTCAATTCATTGCCGGCGCAATTCAATACGGTTAGCGCGGTATGCTGGCTGACGTCCAGGTCGGTTAATTGAAGATTTCTACACTGCAGCGTCGTTAGCGCGAGATTATGGCTGATGTCTAATGTATCCAATGGATTATCCCCGCACTGCAATTCGGTGAGCGCAGTATGCAGACTGATGTTTAAGGCGGCCAATTGATTGCTTTGACACTGCAATTGGGTTAAGGCCGGATTATTACTGATGTCTAAAACGGACAATTGATTGCCGTAACAATACAGGGTTTTTAGCTTGGTATTATAACTTATCTTTAATTCGCCCAATGGATTGGATGAACAGTTCAACGTGATTAGCTCGGTATTCGCGTCCACGTTCAGTTCGGACAATAGATTGTTGTTACACCCCAAAGTGGTTAGCGCGGTATTTTGACTGACGTCTAATGAGGCTAATTGATTGTAGCTACAGGACAAATAGGTGGCTGCGGTATTTTTCGTTACGTCCAATGAGGTCAGTTGATTGAAGCCGCAGTCCAAACGGGTGAGCGCGGTATTCTTTTTTACGTCTAATGAGGACAATTGATTGTAGCTACACACCAAATAGGTGGCCGCGGTATTTTTCGTTACGTCCAATGAGGTCAATTGATTGGTGCCACAGACCAAATAAGTGAGCGCGGTATTTTTCGTTACGTCTAATTCGGCCAATTGATTGCCGCCACAGTTCAAATAGGTTAGCGCGGTATTTTTCGTTACGTCCAATGCGGCCAGTTTGCAGGTGTAACAAGACAAAGTAGTTAGCGCGGTGCATTTGGTTACGTCCAATGCGGCCAGTTGTTGGTTGTAGAAACAGTACAAAGAGATTAGCGCGGTATTTTTCGTTACGTCCAATTCGGTCAACAGGTTGTAGGTACAAGCCAAATAGGTCAGCGAGGTGCATTTGGTTACGTCCAGCGCCGTTAATTCGTTAGCGTAACTATCTAAACGGGTAACAGTCCGTGCCTGTGCGGTAACGGTGTGCGCCGGAGCGCCGTCGGTATAGAAATGCTTTTTCTGGCCGCCGGTGGTATAGGTGCCTGTTGTGCCGTCGCCCCAGTCAATGTACAGGGTGCCGGTGAAGTACACGTTAAAAGACAGGCTGTCGGAAGTATCGGAAACCGTTTCCGTAACCATGCTGAAAAGCTCGCCGGCAATGGTAATGACGCCCTGCGTGGTAGTGGCGCCGCAATTACCGGTAGCGGTTACGGTGTAGGAATGCGCGCCGACGGTGGCCGAGGCAGCGGCCGTGCCGGTAATTTCTACATTCGGGGCGTTCCATGTGTAG
>JAISXF010000107.1 GCA_031270845.1 Prevotellaceae bacterium | reverse complement strand
AAAACCAAAATCACCAAAGAAAGTTTGCAGGAATTAGGCGAACGGCTTTATGAAAAAATTACGGAAGTCGTTATTCCCGAATGGGAAGCCGCGTTTAAGCAACTCTCTTTGCAGGATTGCATTGACTACATTTTCAATTTGACTATCAACCGAACTTTTGATGGATTTATTCGTGAAAAATCAGTCGTGAATGACGGTCTATCCAAAATATTTCCCAAAATTACATTTGAAGAGAGCGACCCCGAACTCGACCACGCAGGCGATATTGATTACATTGCTAAAGTCGGCAACAAAGCCTTTGGTATTCAAATAAAACCCGTTACGGCAAAAGCCAATTTCGGCAACTATTCCGCCACCGAAAGAATGAAAGCCAGTTTTGCCGACTTTGAAGCAAAATTCGGCGGCAAGGTATTCGTTGTTTTCAGTCTGGACGGAGAAATTGCCAACAAAGAAATCATCCCGGAAATTAAGGGAGAGATTGAAGGATTGGAACGCTCATAAAAATCTATACGAATATATTATGTGGAAATGGTATGCTGTTTTATCGGCTTTATTTGCTGCTCTGACCGCGATATTGGCGAAGGTGGGGGTAAAAGGAATCAGTGGCAACACAGCAACGGCAGTCCGTACGGTAATTGTACTGTTCATGGCGTGGGGCATCGTTTTGTTTAGCGGGCAAATGAAAGAAGTCAGGGAATTGAGTAAAGCCAACCTGCTTTTTCTGGTGCTCTCCGGTTTAGCGACCGGGCTCTCCTGGATATTTTATTTTAAGGCGCTGGAAACAGGGAATGTGTCGAAAGTCGCTCCGATTGACAAATTGAGCGTTGTCTTTGTTATGATACTGTCTTTAATTTTTCTGCACGAACCAATGGATTTGAAAACAATACTGGGCGGACTTTTAATAGCCGCAGGGGCTATTGTGCTGGTATTATAAATTGCCGGTTTGAGAGTTCCTCGCCTTCGGTCAGTTCCTCGAACTGTTCATCCGTCCATTCTTTTCATTTTTTCTTCAGCCACAGTTCCGGGTCGGTTTTTTCCGCTTCGCCATTCGTTTTGGCTTTCCAGATTTCAAAATGCAGGACGGTGTTATCGGCAGTAAATACCGTACCGATTGCCTGTCCGGCGGTTACTTTGTCGCCGGTTTTGACGGCGACGGTCGATAGTTTGCAGTAGAGCGTGTAATAGCCGCCGTGCAGCACCATCACGCAATTGTTCATGCCCGGCACGGTAAACACCCGCCGCACCTCGCCGTCGAATACCGCCAGCACGCGGCTGTTGGCTTCGGTCGAAATGTCAATGCCGTTGTTGGGCTGCATTTTGATGTTCTTAAATACGGGGTGATAATGCACGCCGAAGCGTTCGGTAATCACGCCTTTTTGCACCGGCCAGGGCAACTGCCCGCGGTTACTTTCAAATTTGGCCGATAAGGCCTTGTCGGCCACCGGAAGCGTGGTCGATGTGGCGGTTGCGGCAGCAGCGGCGGCGGCCGCCGCCGCTGCCGCTTTTTGCCGCTGCTGCCGGTCTCTCTTCGCCTGTTCGCTGACGATTTGCTCGATTTGCCTGTTAATCCGTTCAACGGTCTTGCGCTGGGTGGCCATCTTGCGCGCCAGTTCCTGTTCCTGCCCGCTCAGGTTTTGCCCGATTTTTCGCACTTCGGCTTCTTCGCTTTCCAGCGTCCGCATTTCCCGTTGCCGGTCGGCCATGCGTTTGGCCAGCGCTGTTTTTTTCGTATTGAGCGACTCGACTTCGATATTCATCGCTTCGGCCGTCTGCTTAATTTGCGCTGCCTGGTCGTTGATATACGAGGCATAATGCTTGAAATAATTCCACCGGCGATAGGCCAGTCCGACGTTGTCGCTCGCCATGATGTACATCATCCAGTGGTTTTTGTTCCGGTTTTTATACGCTTGATACAGCAATTGTTCGTACGACTGTTTCAGGGTATCGAAATTACTTTGCAGGCGCGCGATTTCGTCCTGCTTTTTCGACACATCGTTTTCCATCATCTGGATTTGGGCGTCGATGCTGGCGACGATCTGTTTGCGTGTTTTTATTTTTTCCCGCACCAGGTTCAACTGTTGGGCGCTGTTTTTCCTGTCGGTCGAATTTTGCTGTAACAGACGGTCAATGTATGCAATTTCTTCTTCCGCCTTTTTCCGCCGCCGGTCTAAATCGGCCATCGTCTGCGCGGCGGCAAGCGACGGGAGGGCAACGAACAGGATAATGAATAAAAGGCGCATATATAAAATAAATCAAGGATTGGTAACATTTTTTATTTTCTGCCGTACTTCGGGCAAGTCTTCTTTTTGCAGGGACATTTCCCAATACAGGACGGCCATATCGGTTTCGCCGAGCGCCCGCAGGACGTCGCCGTAGTGGTCGAGGATAACGGCGCTCTCCTTGCCGCCGTGCACCATCGCATGACGGAAAATAGTTCGCGCCTCTGCCGTTTTGCCCATTTTATAGAGAATCCAGCCGAAGGTATCCAAATACGTGGCATTGTCGGGTTCGGCTTCGATGGCGCGTTTGCTCATGGCGTAGGCCTTCTCGAGCAGCCGGTTTTCTTCGCTCAGAAAATAGGCGTAATTATTTAATACGATGACGTAGGCCGAATCAATCGCCAGCGCTTTTTCGTAGTAGTCGTAAGCTTTGGGGGTATTTTTTTCCGTATAATACAAATCGCCCAAAAAGGCGTATGTCTGCTTAAGCTGCGTCGGGTTGTCGGCCATGAGGGGCAACGATCTTTGGAACCATCCGATGGCTTCGGCTTCGCGGTTGAGCTGCCAGAGGGCTATCGCTTTTAGCGACATAAATTCCACCTCGCCGGGGAAGCGTTCGTGCGCCTCTCCGGCATAGACGTTCAGCGTATCCCAGCGGGTGAGGTAATAGAGGATGCCGGTATAGCGGTGCCAGGCGTCGCGGTCGTCAGGCCGGCATTGCAGGTCGGCGTGCAGCACCGACGCCGCCGAGTCGGGGCGCGAGATGTGCAGCAGAAACGACGCATAAAGCGGTTCGGTACGGGCGGTCGGCGGCGTGCGCAAAAACAGGAAGACGCTGTCGAGCTGCGACGAAAAGGCCTCTACAAACGCCGGTATCTGAAGCACTGCCGAGAGGTATTCCGTTTTATATTTGTCCTCGACCTGCGCATTGGCACAAAAGCCGTACATTTTTTGGAAGAATGTCTCAAAATCGCCCGCCCGTCGGTAGTAATCCAGCTCGCCGAGCAGGGCCGGCGAAAAATCCGCATTCAGCGACAGGGCTTTTTGGAACATCAGCAGCGAGAGCGAATCGCGCTGCAGGGCGTCATACTGTTCGGCCAGCAGGGTATAATAGCGCGCTTCCGGGAACGCCTCGACCAGCTGCTCAAGGAGCACGGCGGCCTCCTGCTGCCGTTCCTGCCCGACGAGTATCTCAAGCTTCATCCCGGCGATCTGTTCCGAGAGCCCGATTTTGTCATGGGCGCACTGCAGTACCGCCAGTACGCTGTCCGGCTGATTCAGACGGGCAAAAATCATCGCCATATCGACGTATAAGCTTTCCGTAGCCGGTTTGGCCTGCAGCAGCCGGCGGTATTCGGCCACGGCGCTGTCGTAATGCCCGACGGCAGCATAAATCTGCGCCAGCTGCTTACGGTACCAGTAGTTTGTTGAATCCAGCCGCAGCGCCGACCGGCTCAACGAGAGGGCAATCGCAGGATATTCCGAATAAAAATAAATATTGGCCAGCGCGTAGAAACAGGCATCGCAGCCCGGGTCAACTTCAATGGTTTTACGAAACAGAGCTCCGGCATCCTTCCAGTTTTGAAATTCATACTGCTTCATCGCTTCGGTAAAATACCACTGTTTTTCCATCTGCTTTGCTTCGCTCAACGGCTTGACCTTCGACGGGTCTGAGACCGGAAGCGTGAACTTGTACCCACACGAACCAGCCAGTAAACCGCCAACCAGCAAGCCGATTAATACGACTGTTGTAATTTTTTTCATTGCCTGAAGATGATTGCTTTTTTTATGATTGCCCGCAAAGGTACGCAAAATTTTTCAGTGCCGTGTTTTCTATAGCGTAAAGTCTCCCAGCATTGCGGAGAAATTTTTCGCTGAGAAATTTTTTGCAATAGGTAGAAAGTCTCTCCACGTCGTGGAGACACTGTTTACATATGGTAGAAAGTCTCTCCACGTCGTGGAGCAACTTTTTACATATGGTAGAAAGTGTCTCCACGTCGTGGAGACACTTTTTACATATGGTAGAAAGTCTCTCCACGACGTGGAGCAACTTTCTACCTATTGCAAAAAATCTCTCAGCCGTTCCGCTTAACCGCCGAACATAATCCCGATGCCAGTTCATAGTTCATAGTTCATAGTTCATCGTTCATAGTTCATAACATAATCCCGATGCCGGCCGTATAGATTGCCGGCGCGATTTGATAGTTGGGGAAGGCGCGGCCAAAGGAAAGCAGCAGCCAATTGTAGCAAAGCACATGCACGCCCACTTCCGGCATCGGATAAAATTGCTTGTCCGACGCCTCAAGCCATTCCCAATAGCCCCCCATACCGGCGGAGAAAAACAGGGGCCGGAAGAGCGAAACGATGCCGCCGGCCGAAGCGCTGACGTGATTAAGCTCCGGTATTTCGCTCTGGGAATTTGGGCTGTTCTTGTGAAAACTCGCATAGAAGCCGCCATAGGGGGTCTCGCCGTAATCTCCCCACAGGTAGCCGAAGCGCGCCCCGATAAAGCCGGGCGGGTTATGCGGCGGCGCCGGAATGTCCACCGAATACGAGATCAACAAGCTACCCTCGCGTTCGTGGTAAGCGCTCCCGATAGAAACCCCCGCGCCGACAGCGTACAGCAGCTCCCGGTTGCCGTCGATTTTCGGCAGCGGGTACTTAAGGCCCCCGAAGAGCACAAAGTATTTCAGGTTTAACGCCAGCCCGGCTTCGGGATTGAAGAACCATTCGGTACGGGACCCCGGCTCGGGGTCGTTTTCCGCCGCATGGTAGCGGTTGTAGCCAACGCCGGGGCCGATGTACAGCGATACCGGTTTGAAGAGATTGAACACCGGCCCGGCATTCAATGCCGCACTTGATACCGGCTGTGAAGGCTCGGCTTCAAAGAGCGAACGGTTGGCGCGGAACGAAGCGTACCACCCGACCCGGCTCCAGGGGCCTTTGAAATTAAACAGACTCACGCCGTGCATCGGGCCGCCGGCCTTCACCGGATTGCTGTCGTAAATATACGACACAAACAGGCCGCCGTAAGTAGGCTGGTAGCGCGCCTTGAGGGTGAAGGCCAGCGTTTCATCCTGATTGAGGATTATTTTTTTACTTTGATCCAGATAATCGAAGTAGTAGGCCTCTGCGAAGATTTCTATTTCTTTGCCGAACGGGATATTGTTCAGCGTAACGGGCGCGAGGCCTATCTTTTCCGAACCTTTATAAATGGTGGCTTTAGTATTGGCGGTAACGTGGAGCGAGCCGGCGGTCGGTTTCGCCTTCACGAGTTCTCCACGGACGATACTTCCGCCGCGCGTGATGGCGACGGTTTGGGTCAGCGGGTCGTAGCCGTCGGCAGTGAAGGCGATGGTTACCGACTGGCCTACCGGCAGGTTATCATGCTTGAGTGGCGTATAGCCGGCGTCCCGGCCATTGATCATTACATACGCTCTGACGTTGGCCGATACCGAGAGCGAGGCGGTTTTGGGGGTTTCCTGCAGGGGCACATCAACAGGCAGGGTTCTTCCGTCGAGGATTATGACATCCTGCCGGTAGGGTTCGTACCCGTCGGCCCGCAGTTCGATGCGGCGTTTGCCGGCCGGCACGCTGTCGATGATGCGCGGCGTTGTACCCCATTCTACATCGTCAATAAAAATCGTGGCTGTGGGCGTTGACTGTATATCGAGCGTGCCGTACATCCGTTCGATTGGGGTCAGTTCGATCGTGCGGTTTTTGCCGGCGACGATAACGATGTCTTCCTTGCCGGTGTGGTATCCGTCCTTATGCTGCTCTACGATATGGTTGCCCGACTCCAGCGGGCCGCTCCAGGTATCGCGACCTGCGAATTTACTGTCTATATAGATGTCTCCATTACCGATGAGCTCGATGATAGCCATATTGGTGGGCAGGGTAACGTCGAGCAGCGTTGTGTCGATCGCTCTCACCGTAACCTGTCTGATTACCGGCTGGTACAGGTCTTTGAGGATGCGTACGGTATGCGTTCCGCTCTTCAGCCTGTCAACAGTGAGGGGGGTTGTCTGGTTTTCTTTCGGCCTGTCATCGACATAGACTTCGGCGCCGGCGGGCTGCGACGTAATGGCGATGGCGCCGAATGCCGGTCTGAGCGGGGGCGTGATGTTCGACGGCCCGTCGGCTTTCGTTTCCACCGTTCCCTGATAGGTCTCGTAGAGCGGCGCATCAATGCTAAAGGTATGCCGCCCCGGAGCGACTAATTTTTGAAACTTCCCGTCTTTAAAGGCTCCAAGCTCGCCGTCGAAGGTAATCAGGGCGCCTTCGACGGAGCAGTAAACGGTAAGGTATTGCATAGCGGGTTCTTTGCTGCCTTCGTACTGCAGCTGCATGACATAGACGGTCGCCGTTTCGAGGGGTTCGTCAAAGGCATAGTTGCTCACCCAGCCCAGCGTGGCGTGATGAAAGGTGATGTACAATTCGCCGGGGGAGATATATACCCAAATTTCGCCGGCCTTCGGCACGACCTTTTGAATACCGCTCCGTTCGCCTTTAAAAGTAAAATCGGATAACTTCAACGTGGTTCTTATCTTGAGCAGCGCGCACACGTTGCCGTTCTGGTCTTTCACGGGTCGCGGATCCGTCCGCTGCGTGAGCTCATTGGGGAATTTGATACAATTTTTTACGGTCAGTTTTTGCGCGGCAGCCGGCATCACGCTTATACAAAGTATGGCGGCAAGCGCAGGCAGGCATTTAAAAAAACGGGTAAATCGTCGCATGATGATAGCTTGTTTAGAAAAAGTTTTTAGGGTTATATACGCCGTCGATACCTATCGACGATTTGATATTCGGGTCTGGCTTTGGTTGCCATGTGCGGACGTAGATGACGGGTTTTTCCGGGTCGTTCAAATCGACCAGCAGGAAGAGGTAGCCGGTGTCGCCGTAATGGGTGGAATAGTAATCCTGCCGCAGCTGAATACCATACCACTCTTCCTGCGGGTACGCCTTAACCACCGAAATATTGGCAAATTTCAGATTAACGTATTCGTTGGCGCTGAATACCATTCGGAGGTGATCCATATATTCCGTCTTGCTTTTTGTGGTCAGCTCGACCGCTTCGGTGATAAAGCGGTTATCGGTATCGAGTTTTTTGACTATCCGGCCGACGATAATCAGGGCATTGTCGGAGAAAATCGACTCGAGAAAATCAACCCGCTCCAGCGCGTAGGCGGTCTGGTAGTTTTCGATAAAATGGATAAGGGCTACCCGCGAATAGTCGTTCCAGTTATTTTCGGCCTTCATCACATCGCGGCATATTGCGTCGGAGAGGGCAAAGGACAGGGCCTGGATCTTATTGTCGGCCGGCGAAATGTGGAAGACTATCTTTTCGACAAATTCGCGCCGCCGGCTGCCTTCTACCCACCTGCCGTTCTTGAGTACCCTGTCGGCAAAGCTGAACTTCATGGGCAGCGCACGCGCGAGGACGGTTCCTTCAAAGGCCATAAACGTATAGTCGGGCGGCGTGAGGATAACCCCCCGGCCATACTGCACAAGCCGGGTGAACATTTCATAGCCTTCGTCGGTAAAGCAGTGGCGCGCCGAGGCGTAGTTCCGGGTGCGGATGGCCTTTTCGACCTCTCCGAGCAGCGGCAGGTAGGGCGCTCCGTCGGCCAGCCGGACGGTCGCCGAAGCCGCCGAAGCCGGGGCGTTGACGAGGGTGTCCGTATGAAGTTCGGCGACCGCTGCCGGTGGCGTCGGCGGAGCCTCGTCGAAGGCGAGCGGCACCTCTATGGTATTTTTGAAAGCAACCCGATTCATCGTCCACAGCACTTCTTTTACGTCGTTTTGGTTGTTCCAGTTGATTGCGGAATTATCGTCCACGTCGGGCATATAGGCATATTCTATGTTTACGCGGAAGCCTGTATGCAATTCGGGGTTCCCCGGTATCTCCGCGTAGCCGAGGCCGTCTTTCGCGTCAATCACCCGCGAATCATTCCGCCCGTTAAAAAACGTATAGCCGCAATTGCTTACCGGATGGCTGTTATAGGAAATCCGAAACAGGTAGAGGGTCAAATCCCTGTCCGGCTGTTTGCCGGTTACTTCAATCTTCAGGTTGCCGAGGATTGTCTCAATCTGGCGTCGCAGATAGACATTCAGTCTTTTTGTTTCGTCCTCGAAATTCATCGTCATGCTGCCCGCATCGGGGTGGCTTGTGAGGAGCATCAGCGCCCAGTAATAATAGCGCAGGGCGTCGGCTATCTGGTAGTCGGCTTCGGCCGCGCGGGCTATTTTGACATATTCTTTAATCGTCGCTTCGCGTTCGGTAAATACTTTTTCGACGTCCGACCTCTTTACATAGCAGAACGCCCGCACTTCGGGTTCGTCGCCCCAGGTCAGTTTTTCGGTATGATGGAGCGTCGCATTGGAGCAGGTAACGACCATGCTGGTAACCGCCCTCTTAACATCCGACCCGGTGCTGTCCGTTACATGTACGCCGAATATACTTCTCACGTGCGTCGAAATGCGGCCGATAAGCGAGGACAGCGCCTCCTTTTCGGCCACGGCGCCTGTTTCGCCGGCGCCTTCGCCCCAGTAATAATCTTTGCTGTTTTTGACCATGTCCATTTCCCGACGCTGTTCGTTCGTCTGTGCCTGAAGCCCGGCAGCCGAAAGCCCCAGCAGGAATACGAGTCCCCAAACCCGTGCATTGTAAGAAAAAGAAAGCATATTTTTACGTTTCAGTTGTTATTATTAATTTTTACTCCTTTTTTTCGCCCCGCAAAGATACAAAGATTCTATCAATGTCCTTTATGCGCTTTGTGCCTTCGTGGGCGCGTGTTGTTTTTATCTCCGTTTCGTTGTTCTATTTTTAAAAATGGTTATACAATTTCGCTCTTTACTGCTAAATGATACTTTTCTCCGTTTTGTGACAGCTGCGGCACTTTCTGACACGAACGACGAACGATGAAGTATGAAGTATGAAGTATGAACGATGAACGATGAACGATGAACGATGAACGATGAACGATGAACGATGAAGGATGAAGTATGAACTCGTTATTCGGGGAAAGTCTCTCCACGTCGTGGAGACACTTTTTACATATGGTAGAAAGTCTCTCAACATTGCGGAGACACTTTTTACATATGGTAGAAAGTCTCTCCACATCGTGGAGACACTTTTTACATATGGTAGAAAGTCTCTCCACGTCGTGGAGCGACTTTCTACCTATTGCAAAAAATTTCATGGCGAAAAATCTCCCGGCCGTTCCGCTTAACCGCCTAACATAATCCCGATGCCGGTTCATCGTTCATCGTTCATACTTCATACTTCATACTTCATACTTCATACTTCATACTTCATACTTCATACTTCATACTTCATACTTCATACTTCATACTTCATACTTCATACTTCATACTTCATACTTCATACT
>JAISXF010000100.1 GCA_031270845.1 Prevotellaceae bacterium | reverse complement strand
TATGAAGTATGAAGTATGAAGTATGAAGTATGAACGGCGACAGGCGAGTAACCTTATATATTGTATCCGCCGCAGGCCGTTCATACTTCATACTTCATACTTCATACTTCATACTTCATACTTCATACTTCATACTTCATACTTCATACTTCATACTTCATACTTCATACTTAAAACCGGCTTCATCGTTCAAAATAACGGCTGAAGAAGAGTATCTGGTAGTCGATGGCGTTACGCCAGTAAGCCGTATTGTGCTCTCCGGGGCGGAGGATAAAATCGTGGGATATATGGTTGCTTTTCAGCAGCAGATGCAGTGCGATATTGACATCGAGAAAAAAATCGTCGAGGCCGCAGTCGATGATTATGGCCAGGTCGCCGTCTTTGATTTTGCTTACCTGCCCGACAACGGTATGCTCGCCCCAGCGGTCGCGGTGCGCGTCATAATCGCCTAACAGGATGCTTATTTCCCAATTTTGGGGGAAGGGCCGGAAATCGACGCCACCGCTGGCGCTTCCGGCTGCGCCGAACACGTCGGGATGGCGGAATGCCAGCCACAGCGCTCCGTGCCCGCCCATGCTAAGCCCTGTAACGGCGCGGCCTTTGGAGGCGGCAATGGTTTTATAATGCGTGTCGGCATAGGCGACGAGCTCGGTTGCGACAAAGGTTTCGTAGCGCGACGCGGGGTCGGTGGGGCTGTCCCAATACCAGCTGTTCCGGGCATCGGGGCAGATGAAGATAATCCCTTTTTCATCGGCGATGGCCGGCAGCTCCGGCTTTACCGTCAGCCACGAATAAGCGTTTCCGCCATAGCCGTGCAGCAGATAAACTGCCGGACAGGCCTTTGCGTCGCGTCCTGTGGCGGCATCGGGAATAACAAATACGGTCGGCACGTCCTTATTCATCGACGCGCTGCGGAGCATCACCGTATCCATCCGTGCGGCATAGCCCGCCAGAGAAACGGTTAAAAAGAAAAGCAGCAGTACGGGTTTTGTTTTCATTTTTAGTACTGATAAATGGTTAATGATTAATGGTTAATGGTTTTACAGTTTACCTATTTTAATTTTATCGCCGGGGTAGATTTTGGATTTTTTGGTGTAATTGTTCAATTTCATCAGGTCGTAATACGTTATATTATCGTAGCGTTCGGCAATGCTGAAAAGGCTTTCGCCGGACTTTACCGTATGGATAATATAGCTTCCCGAAGGGGCCGTAGCCGTAGCAGTGGCGGCAGGCTTGCGCTGCTTTTTGACGGCGGCAGAACCGACAATCAGTTTTTTACCGGCGATAATGCGCTCGCTCCGCAGGTTGTTCCAGTATTTGAGGTCGGATACTTTCACGCCGTACTGCAGGGCAATGGCTCCCAGGGTTTCGCCCGGGCGTATCCGGTGGGTAAGTTGCGACCGGTCGCCGGCAATGGCCGTGGCGCCGCGTCGGGCGATGTGCTGTATAATATTCGGATTAAAATAAATGCTGTCTTTATATCCGTATATGTCCTGTTCCTTTTCGGCAAACTGCGCCGTGTATTCGTAGGGAATATTGAGGATATACGGCGCGCTTGTACCCGGAACGATATCGTGAAGGTACTGCGGGTTAAAATCGCGCAGCTCGTCAATCGAAATGCCGATGACTTCGGACACCTGTTCGAAGTGCAGCATTTTGGTTACCTGAAAGGTGTCAATCTGCGCCGGCATACAGACCGACTTCGGCTGCAGGCGGTGCTGTTTGTAATATTCCAGCAGGTAGCAGGCCGCGACGAAGTTGGGGACATAGCCGCGTGTTTCGCGCGGCAGGTAGGGGTAGATGTCCCAGTAGCTGCGTTTGCCGCCCGAACGGCGGATGGCTTTATTGACGTTGCCCGCGCCGCAGTTGTAGGCGGCAATGGCCAGCGACCAGTCGCCAAAAATACCGTACAGGTCTTTCATATAGCGGGCGGCGGCATGGGTGGCGGCGACGGGGTCGAGGCGCTCATCGACATAGGAGTTGATTTTTAAATTATACAGCAGCGCCGTCCGGTACATGAACTGCCACATCCCTTTGGCTTTTGCCCGCGATACGGCGCGCGGGTTCAGCGCCGATTCGATAATAGCCATCGCCCGCAATTCCAGCGGCATGTCGTACATATCGAGGATCTCTTCGACCATCGGTAAATAATATTGTGCAAGGCCTAATATCATTTCCGATTTTTCGGGGATGCGCTGCGTGTAGTAAATAATACTGTTGCGTACCAAATGGTTATAGGGTAAGTCGATAGGTGTCGGCATGGTTTTCAGGCGTTCGATGTATATCGAATCGGGCAGGTCGGCTATCGGCACGTCCTGGTCGAGGTTATAGTCTGTGTCTGCCGTATCGCGCAAGGCGCGCTGGAGGTACCATATCGAAAGGAGGTTGTCGAGGTTGTCGTCCACATCGGGTTCCAGTATTTCGTCGCCATTGACGATAATGGTTCTGCCGGGGTTAATCGTGGTGTCTTCCAGCGTTTCCGTCGGGTTCGTCTGGGCGCGGCCGCAGAGCGTGAGGACGGCAAAGAAAATCAGTAGTGCAAGTTGTTTCATCATCTTCTATTTTATAACCATATTAAATCTATTGTCTAAAAATCTAAAAGTCTATAAGTCTATAAGTCTAAAAATCTAAAAGTCTATTGTCTATTAAAAAACCCACTGCATTTGCAGGCCGAGCGCGATGTTGTCGCCCCCGCTTTGCAGGGCATAACTGCCATAATTAATGACCGCAGGGTTGATGCGCAGCGCCAGGTCGTCGCTCACGTCAAAGTCGTGCAGCGTGGCAAAGACATTCGCATCGACGATATTCAATACATATACCAGGACGGTAAAGAGGATGGCATAATCGCGGCTGCGGCGGGAGTTGTCGCGGTAGTACTGGAGTTTATTTGCCGCCAGGCGTCCGTTAAATTCATCGACAGTAGCCGGGTCGCCGTCGGAGACGAGGTTGTAGGCCGTTCGGTAGCGGTTGTACTGCGTACTTTGGAAATCGACCAGGTAGCAGGTAAACAGCAAGCCTCCGTAGATAATGGGCAGTTTCCAGTAGTCGCCGTTGTAGATTTGCCCCAGTCCCGGCAGCATGGCCGAGTAGATGGTCGCCCGCGAAGGCACAAATGCCTTGCTGCCCGTTTTGTACGACACGACGCCTTCCAGCACGCTGCCCCAGTACGACGCCGCCATGCCGGCATAGCTCCAGTTGCGCCCCTGCCGGTAGTAAGTATTCCCTGTTTTTTGATATTGCACATTGTGGTAAATGGCCGACCCCAGAAAGCCGCCGATGCCTGCCCAGACGACAGGGATTTTCCAGTAGTCGCGGTTGTAGGCCTGCGCGTAGCCCGGCACCACCAGCGAGGCCTCCCAGACGCGGGTCAGCGACAGCGAGTCGCGGCCGGTAAGTCCGTGCCAGAAATTCTTGCCCGGTTCTTTGGCGCCAGGTTGGGTAAGTTGCGCCGACGCCGCCAGCACGCCGCCCGCCAAAAGAAGAAGGATGAGTAAAAACTTCCTGGTCAATGTTGGTTCTGTTGTATGGTTTGCAATCGCGTCAAAAAAACGCGCACTTCTTCGTCGCCGGCAAAGCGGATGGTGATGCTGCCGCTGCCGTTGTCGCTGCGTTTGACAGCGACGGTGGTGTTAAAATAGTGTTTCAGCGTGTCTGTCAGATGCCGGTAATCTTCGGGCATTGGCCTGTCGGGTTCCGCTTTTCTGGCGACCGGCGGCTGCTGCGCGCGCTGTACCAGGTTTTCTACCTGCCGCACCGAGAGGTTTTCGTCCAGCGTTTTACGCAGGATTTTAAGCTGGCTTTCCGGTTTGGTAAGGCCGGCGATGGCGCGGGCATGCCCCATCATAATTTTGCGTTCGCGGATAGCGGCCTGCACTTCGGCCGGCTGTTCCAGCAGGCGCAGGTAGTTGGCCACCGTTCCCCGCTTTTTGCCGACCCGTTTGCTCACCTGTTCCTGCGTAAAACTGCATTCATCCATCAGGCGTTTATAGCACAGGGCTATTTCGATGGCGTCGAGGTCTTCGCGCTGGATATTTTCGGTGAGGGCAATCAACAGCACGTCGTCGTCGTCGGTCGAACGGACGAAGGCGGGGATGGTCGCCAGTCCGGCTGTTTTGGCGGCGCGGAACCGCCTCTCGCCGCTCAGTATCTGATAGCGTTCCGGCCGGATTTCGCGCACGGTAATCGGCTGTATAACGCCCAGATTTTTGATGGATTCAACCAGTTCCTGCAAGGCCTCCGTGTCGAAATGCTTGCGCGGCTGGTCGGGGTTGGTTTCAATGGTGTCGAGGCTGATTTCCGAGACTCCGCTCAGCGTTTTCTCTTCTACCGCCGGTCCTTTCCGTTCGGGACGCGGCACTACCGCCCCGGTATCGGGGCCGAGCAGGGCTTCGAGTCCTCGTCCTAATGCTGCTTGTTTGGCCATGGTCGGGTATTCTTTTTTTACCGTATATTTTATTTGTGAATGCGGCTATTTGCCGGGCAACCTGTCGAACGATTCGTTGTTATAGATCACCTCTTTTGCCAGGCTCAGATAGTTTGTCGAGCCGACCGACGCCGCGTCATAGAGTATCACCGGTTTGCCGTACGAAGGCGATTCGCTCAGCTTCACATTCCGCTGGATAATGGTTTGGAATACCATATTCGGAAAATGGCGGCGCACTTCATCGACAATCTGGTTCGCGAGCCTTAACCGCGCATCATACATCGTCAACAAAAAGCCTTCGATGGCCAACTCCGTGTTCAGGCGCGTCTGTACGATTTTGATGGTGTTGAGCAGTTTTCCAAGTCCTTCGAGCGCGTAGAACTCGCACTGCACGGGGATGATAACCGAGTCGGCCGCCGTGAGGGCATTCACCGTAATCAACCCCAGCGACGGCGAGCAGTCTATCAGGATATAGTCGTATTCGGGAGCTATCCGGCTCAACACGTTTTTCAACACGCTTTCGCGGTTCGGCGTCTGGAGCATCTCAATTTCGGCGCCCACCAGATCGATGTGTGAGGGGATAAGTTTCAGATCTTTGATGTCGGTTTGCAGGACAGCCTGACGTGCGTCGGCGTCGCCGATAAGACATTCGTAAATAGTCGCGCCGGCAATGGTTCTGGTGTCAAAACCAAGGCCGGACGTAGTGTTTGCCTGCGGGTCGGCATCAATGAGCAGCACTTTTTTCTCGAGTACAGCAAGTCCCGCCGCCAAATTAATCGACGTAGTCGTCTTGCCGACTCCTCCTTTCTGATTTGCAATCGCGATAATTTTTCCCATAATGAATATACTTTTTACAGGCGACAAATGTACGAATTCTTTTTGATTTGTGAAAACGGATTAATGATTAACCATTAACCATTGGCATGTGAAAAATATTTTCTACATTTGTGCTTTAAAAACGAAAAGGAACATGCTTAATTCCAAAATACCGGCGTACATATACGAAAAGAAGAACAGTATCAAGCTGGTTCTTTTTACAGCCCTGTTTGCATTAATTTTCATCAATTTATATAAGCCGTTCAATTCTCCGAACTGGTATCCGGGCATTTCCGACCGGTCGTTTATGTACTTTGTGTTTTCCAGCTTCATTATCCTCACGGGCGTACTGGTGGTGGTCATCAGTCGGATATTTCTTTATTACCGGGGGCGGCGGCATGAGGTCGGGCTGTTCAACTATGCGCTGTGGATATTGATGGAACTGTTTTTTATGGCGCTGTTCTACACGTTTTATACCGCTTACATGAGTGCAAATCCGGAACGCGATTATTTGAATATCTTTCAAGAGTCGTTTGTCAATACCTTGCTGGTGGTGCTGTTGCCCTACGTGGTGGGGCATCTGTATTTTGCTTACAGGGATAAGGAAAAACAACTGCAATGGCTTAAGGAACATCGGGTCGAAGCGTCGCCGAAGCAAACCATTTCCTTTTATGATGAAAAAAATGATTTGCGGCTGTCGGTAACGCGCGAGCATCTGTTATTTATCGAGGCGGCCGACAATTATGTAAATATCTGGTACCTGAATAAAAATACGCCGACGAAGCTGCTGCTGCGAAACTCGCTTAAGACGATTGAAAAATATCTGGAAAACACGCAGGTTATCCGTTGTCATCGCTCGTATATTGTAAATCTTGAGTCGGTGAATGTTATTCGCCGGCAGAAAGACGGTATTTATATGGCCTTCGGCATGGCCCTTGTGCCCGATATTCCGGTGTCTAAGAAATACGATGAAAAAATCAGCCGCTGGTTCAGTACAAAGGCATGACCGCGATACTGCAATTTAAAATAACCCTTAAAGATACCGGCAAACCGCGGGTATGGCGGATGATTAACCTGCCCGACACGGTTTCCTTTCATGCTTTTCACCGCATTATTCAGGCGGCCTTCGGGTGGAAGAACAGGCATTTATACGCCTTTTCGCCGACGGGCTGGGATTCTGTTCCGTTTATCGCCATGCCGTCGAGGGAAAATATGCGAACGGAAAATATAATCGACGCAAGGCATATTCTGCTGAGAAATATTTTTACCAATCCCGGCCAAAGGTTTACATATATGTATGATTTTGGTGATGAATGGGAGCATCGCATCACATTGGAGCAAGTTATTGAGGCCGCCGAAGACCTTATCTGCTGTACGGACGGTCGCGGCAACTGTCCGCCTGAAGACTGCGGCGGGATTGCCGGGTACAGGGAATTAAAATATCTTTTCGCCTCCGGGCAGCCCCTCACCAAATACGCACGGGATATCCGCAAACTGTTCGGGTGGAAAAAGGGGGAATGCTGGAATGCCGATGCCTTTGATTTAGAGGCGGCTAACAGGCGTATCGTCGAGGTATTGCTTGCGTGCGATGCGAGGCCTGGGGTTTAATCCGTATCGGGTCGCGCGCGGTTCGAGTTCCCCGTTGCTGTCTTCGACAATCGAAATGCTTACGTCAACAATTGGATTGCTGACGTCAACAATCGCGATGCTGACGTCAACAATTGGATTGCTGACGTCAACAATTGGATTGCTGACGTCAACAATTGGATTGCTGACGTCAACAATCGCGATGCTGACGTCAACAATCGCGATGCTGACGTCAACAATCGCGATGCTGACGTAAGCAATCGAGCGGTGATGGATTTTATTTTATATAAAAAAAGCTACCGCAGGAGCATCTAAAATCGAATGTCAAAAATCGGGGAGAATTCCTTATATTTGCAAAAAAAAAAATTTTATGAATCTAAAATTTCGTCTTATCATTACGCAGTTTCTTGAGTTTTTTATTTGGGGAGCATGGCTGATTTCGTTCGGCAAGTATATGGGCAGCATGGGCATGGGAAATAACATCGGTACGCTGTTTGCGACTGCCGGCGTGGCTTCCTTTATTATGCCGGCGATTGCGGGTATCATCGCCGACCGGTGGGTGAATGCCGAACGGCTGCTCGGCCTGCTGCACCTGCTCGGCGCCGGATGCCTGTTTATGGCGTCGCGGGCGTCGGGGGCTGCCGATTTCAGCTATCTTTACGGCTGCATGTTCCTCAACGCGATGGTATTCATGCCGACTATCGGGTTGAGCTATTCGGTATGTTACAGCATTATGGCAAAGCATAAAATGGATACGGTCAGAGATTTTCCGCCGATACGGGTCTGGGGAACGGTGGGGTTTATCGTGGCGATGTGGGTGGTTAATCTGGCCGGCTGGGGTACGAGCAGCAACCAGCTGCTGCTGGCCGGCGGCGCGGCGCTGTTTCTTGGCCTGTATGCGTTTACGCTCCCCCCGTCGCCGCCCACTAAAGCGCAAAAAGGCCGTTCGCTGATGACTACGCTCGGCCTCGATGCGCTGGCGCTGTTGAAAGAAAAGCGGATGGCGGTGTTCTTTCTCTTTGCGGTGCTGCTGGGCGTGTGCCTGCAAATAACGAACTCGTACGGCAGTAAATTTATCGGGCATTTTGGCGACGCGGGCATCTATGGCGATATGTACAGGGCGACGTTTGCCGTCCGGTATGACAATATTTTTCTGTCGCTTTCTCAAATTTCGGAAGCGCTGTTTATCCTTGCCATTCCGTTTTTCCTGCGGCGGTTCGGCATCAAAATCGTGATGCTGATAAGCATGCTTGCGTGGGTACTTCGTTTCGGACTGTTCGGCATCGGCAATCCGGCCGACGGCATGGTCTGGCTGACGCTGTCGATGATTATCTACGGGATGGCATTCGATTTCTTCAATATATCGGGTTCGCTGTTTATTGAGAAGGAAACGCCGGCGAAGTTCCGCGCCAGCGCACAGGGACTTTTGATGATGGTAACCAACGGGCTGGGCGCCATCATCGGCAATTACGGCGCGCAGGCGGCTATCAATTATTTTGCTCCCGATGGCAGTCTGGCACCCAACTGGCCGGCGGCGTGGTTCATCTTTGCCGGCTATGCGCTGGTGATTGGCGTGGCCTTTGCCATCGCATTTAAACCGATTAAACATTAAATATTAAATATTACGAAAATGCCTCAAGGAACACATAGGAAAGCAAAGAAAAGCATCGTGCGGCGGGGGTGGTCGAACCCGATAGTGCGCCATCTGCTGTATGCTGCGGCGGGGTTCTGGGCGCTGATTATCGCCGCGAGCGTGATGCTCAACATCGGGACGCAGCACGGGAAATCGTTTCCCGTACCCGATTTTACCGGCATGACGGTCGAAGAGGCGATGGCAGCCGGCGCGGAAAAGCATTTGCGGATAGAGGTTATCGACTCGGTATTTGTGCCGTATCGCCCGCGCGGGTCGGTGTTCCGGCAGCTGCCGGAAGCGTATGCGCAGGTGAAGAATAACCGTCGCGTGCTGCTTACTATCAATGCCGTAACGCCGCGCCGCGTTACGGTACCCGATGTGGTCGGGTATTCGTTGCGGCAGGCGAAATCGGTGCTTGTGTCGCAGGGTTTGACCGTCGGGCGGCTGCGCTATATTTCGGATATGGCGACCAACAATGTCCTGGAGCAGTATTATGACGACCTGCCGGTTGAAGCCAATATGCAGCTCAATGCGGGCAGCGAAATTGATTTGGTGCTGGGGCTGAACCTCGACCAAAGCGGTCAGCATACGACGATTCCGGTTACCGTCGGCATGTCGGCCGAAAAGGCGAAAGACCTGCTGCTGGACCATTCGCTCAATGTGGGGGTTCATTATGATATAAACATTGCGAGTTATACCGATTCGCTCGCGGCGCGCATCTACCGGCAGTCGCCCGCGCCGTCGCTTTCGCTGATATGGCCGCTGGGCACGCGGGTCGATGTGTATCTGCGACTGGAGAATGAAGAATAATAATACAACTTTCCGATTTTGGATATTGACAACACGCATATTACGCAGGACGAGGCCGAGGGTTCCACGGAGCTGTACGAACATTATCATTTTACGACCGACCGGCGGCAATCGGCTATTCGCGTAGATAAATACCTGACCACGCATATCGAGGGCATTTCGCGCAGCCGGATTCAGGCGGCCGCCGACGCGGGTTACATTATTGTGAATGGCAAGCCCGTTAAGTCGAGCTACCAGATTAAGCCGGGCGACGACATACGTATTGTCATGCCCTTCGAGCGGCGCGGTATCGAAGTGCTTCCCGAAGATATTCCGCTCAATATTTTATATGAAGACAGCAGTCTGCTTGTGGTCGATAAGCCGTCGAGCATGGTGGTGCATCCCGGACACGGGAACTATTCGGGTACGCTGCTGAACGGACTGATGTATCATGCTCAGGAGAGGGGCGAAAAAGTATTTCTCGTACACCGCATCGACAAGGACACGTCGGGGACGCTGGTGGTGGCGAAAACCGAAGAGGCGCTTCTGTTTCTTTCCAATCAGTTTGCGCTGCACACGTCGAAGCGGCTGTACATGGCGCTGGTGTGGGGCAATATGCAGAAGGACGAAGGTACGATTGTCGGCAACATCGGCCGCGACCCGAACGACCGCCTGCGCTTCCGGGTATATACCGACGAAAACACCGGCCGGTATGCCGTTACGCACTACCGCGTGCTGGAGCGGTTCGGCTATGTAACGCTCATCGAATGCCGGCTCGAAACCGGTCGCACGCACCAGATACGGGTACACATGAGCTTCATCGGTCATCCGCTCTTCAACGACGAGCGCTACGGCGGCGACGCCATCCGAAAGGGGACGGTGTTCAGCAAGTACAGGCATTTTATCGAGCGCTGCTTTGAAATCATGCCGCGGCAGGCGCTGCACGCGCGTTTGCTGGGCTTTGTGCATCCGCTAACCAAAACCGACATGCTGTTTGAATCGCCCCTGCCCGACGATTTTTCGCAGGTGCTGACAAAATGGCGGAACTACAGACCCTCTGTCGATGAACAGATAATAGGGATGACGGAGCTTTAGCAATTACGAATTACGAATTACGTTTCTTTAATTACGAATTACGCATTCCCTTTTTTTAATTACAAATTACACATTTAAAATTACAGAATGAAAAATATAGCGGTTATTTACGGGGGCAATTCTTCGGAGTTTGACGTGTCGGTCGGTAGCGGCCGGCAGGTGAGCGCCCACATCGACCGGACACGCTACAATGTCTATGGCGTACTAATCCGTGGCGCCGACTGGCGCGTGCAGCTCGACGGCGGGCGCGAAACGGCGGCAATCGACAGGTCGGATTTCAGCTTTATGCACGGCGGCCAAAAGACAGCGTTCGACTGCGCCTTTATTGTCGTCCACGGCTCGCCCGGCGAGGACGGCCTGCTGCAGGCCTTCTTCGATATGCTGCACATCCCCTATACCTCGTGCAACGCCTTCGTTTCCATGCTTACATTTAATAAATATGCGACGAAATGTTTCCTCCGCGACACCGGCGTGCAGCTGGCCAAAGAGGTCTATGCGGCAGCCGGCCGGCCGGTCGATTACCCGGCCCTTGTGCAGCACTTGGGGCTGCCGCTGTTTGTCAAACCCAATGCCAGCGGCAGCAGTTTCGGCGTAACGAAAGTTAAGGACGAACGCGACCTGCCCGCCGCCTTTGCCGCCGCCTTCGCCGAAAGCGATACGGCTATTGCCGAAGAGTATATCGCAGGGCGCGAACTGCAACAGGGCGTTTTTAAAACCGCCGGACGGACAACCGCGCTGCCGGTTACGGAAATTATCTCACACAACGAATTTTTCGACTACAACGCAAAATACTGCGGACAAAGTTCCGAAATCACCCCCGCCCACATCCCGCCCGCGCTCGCGCAGCGCCTCTCCGACCAGTCGATACGCATTTACGATTATTTGGGTTGCCGCGGCATTGTCCGTATCGACTACATCGTCCGCGACGGGGCGATTTATTTTCTTGAAATCAATACCATTCCCGGCATGTCGCAGGCCAGTATCGTACCGCAGCAACTGCGCGCCGCCGGTATCGCGCTGAGCGATGCCTGTACGTGGTTAATTGAGGATGTTATTACCCGTTAACCGCGATTTCGCCTGTTCCCAGATTTGATTCATTTCTTCGAGAGTCATGCTTCGCAGCGAGCGGCCTTGCCGGATGGTTTGCTGCTCGAGGTAATTAAACCGGGAGATAAATTTAGTATTTGTACGTTCCAGCGCCGTATCGGGGTTAATGCCATAAAGGCGGGCGGCGTTGACGATAGAGAAAAACAGGTCGCCAAATTCGGCTTCGATGTCTTCGGGCGTACCGCCGGCCAGTTCTACTTTCAGCTCGGCTAATTCTTCCTCGACCTTATCCCAGACCTGTTCACGCACCTCCCAGTCGAACCCCACCGCGCGCGCCTTGTCCTGTATCCGGTATGCTTTGATTAACGACGGCAGGCTTGCCGGCACGCCCGAAAGCACGGTTTTGTTGCCGTCTTTTTCTTTCAACTTCAACTGTTCCCAGTTCTGGATAACTTCCGCCGCCCCGTTCACTTCGGTTTCGCTAAACACGTGCGGATGGCGGAAAATCAGCTTTTCGCACAATTTAGTAATAATATCGTCGATAGTAAAATGCTGTTCCTCTTCGCCCATTTTGGCGTAGAACACAACATGCAACAGCACATCGCCGAGTTCTTTACAAATGTCGCTGTAATCTTTTTTCAGGATGGCGTCGCACAGTTCGTACGTTTCTTCAATGGTTTGCGGGCGCAGGCTGTCGAATGTCTGCTCGCGGTCCCACGGGCATTTTTCACGCAGCTCGTCCATGATACTGAGCAGGCGATTAAAAGAGGTTGATTTCATATTTGCAAATGCGGTAATTTTAATGAATGACGGGCAAAGGTACAAAAAAGAATACGGTTCTTTTTACAGACCGCCTTACGGTAAGTGATTTTAGTAAGAATAACTTCCGCCAAAACGGCCTTGCGTCTTTCGAGCGCTGACGCGTTATTTTTTCTTTGTTCCGCGGGTATCCAACTCGTAGCGCAGGCAGGGGAGGCAATGTTTCTTTTCACCCGATTCGCCGAAAATGACTTTTATTTTCAGTCCGGCGGCTAATGAGGTTACGTTGCCGGCAATGGCTTGCAGGTTGCCGGTGGCGGTTTCAAAATTGTCGGCTGTAAATTTATCGACCATCGGCGCATTCCGTGCATATTGCGAAACCAGCACGCTGTGGTAGTAGCTGACGGGATTGGTATTCCATGCCGTTTCGTTATAGGGGATAAAGGGTTTGTCCTGCTTATCATCCACCATGTTTGTTACGCCGTAATCGACATAGACGCCGGTGTATATCGACCAGTTGCCCGTCAGTTTCCATTTGATACCGACTTCGGCGGACGCGGCATAAGAGATAAGAAATGCAGGGGCGCCGTCGAGTTCGAGGTTTTCAAAGGAACCGAATCCGCGGAAAGCCGGCATGTGCAAGTCGGCGTGATAGGCGGGGTAGTATCCGGCTGTGGCGGCGCGCGGCATGGTGGCTTCTACGGTACTTTGCAGGGGGATGCTTGCTTTCGCGCCCAGACCGGCATAGAAGGTCATCGATTGGCTCACGGGACTGCGGAAATAGATCATCAGGGGGATATTGAGGGAGTAGATTTGTATTTTTTCGGAATAGTCGTATGCCGTATAATGGAATATCATGTTGTCGGTACCGTCGTTGGCATTATAGGCGTCGGAGAGTGTTGCGAAGGAGGCTTTGGCGTTGAGCAAGGCTATTTCGGCGCCGGTTCCAATTCCCCATTTTGGAGTAAAAAACAGGGTATATCCGAGTCCGGCATGTCCGCCCACGTTTTGCGACGATTGGAGCGCCGACGAGCTGTATAAGAGGGTAGAAATACCGCCGCCGGCATATACCGACAGTTCATTTTTCGATTGAGCCATAGCGCCGGCGCCGGCTAACAGGCCTGCTGCCCACAATAAATATCGTCCTATCTGTATTTTCATATCCTTCTTTTTATCTGTTCGGCTTTTTTCTACCGGTTAATTAACTATTACGGTTATTGTCGCCTCGTCTGTTGCCGTTCTTACCTTTAGTACATAGATGCCTGTGTCCGAAGGCATGTTTACCGACGTTACGGTATCACCTGGCCGCTGGGTGCTTACGCGGCGACCGGTTATGCTGTACACATCAATGGCTGCGCTGCTCAAGAGGTCGAGCGGGATGTTGGCGCTTACCTGTACCGGTTGCCCGGCCATGGCCGGATTGGGATAGACGGATATGTTGAGGCGCTGTGCCGGTGCGGGCATCGGCAGCATCAAGGGGTGGAAGGGGCAGGTGCGCAGGGTCTGCCCGTCGCGCGTATCCATCACAACATAATAATATGCACTCTGGTCTAAGTGGTCGGTCGGGTCATCGCCAGCCGAATAATACTGGTCGTTGCCGACAGGCGTATTGTCCTTAAACCATGTGTAGGTAGTAAATTCGTAGTGTCCGTTGGAGGCCGGGTTATTGTTTACCAGCAGGGTATTATTCCATTTTTCTTTGACAATGCAGGCATCGTCGGTCAGGTCAATATCAAACCATTTGACAAGCACAATGGTATAAGATTGCTGGATGCTGCTGTCGGACGTGGAAACGATAACTGTTTCCGTCCACGTACGGGGTGTTGAGGCGTCAATGTTGAACTGATTTCCCGGAACAATCGCTCCGTTGTAAATCACCAGCGCGGCGGGATTGGTAGTATTCACCTGCACGGTGGCGGTATTCGCTCCGCAGTCGATAGTCCATGTATCGTCCGAGCTGCTGTAGGTGGCGTTGGTAACGGTGATTGTGGCGTCGGTATTGTTATTGACAATCGTACCGGTCAGGCCGGTTTGCTGGACAATTACATAATTACCTGCCTTGGCGCCGCTCAGCGTCACATTTCCACCGACTGTTACCGGAATATTTGTGCCTTCGGCGGCCTGTGCAAATGTACCGGCGGCGGGTGCGTTTACGGTCAGCGTAGCCGTATCGGCGGGGCTGAGCTTGGTTTTGAAGGTGGCCAGGTCGAAGAGGATAACGGCATTGGTCGTACCGTCGTAAACTTTCGTCTGCACGCTCAGTTCGGCTACGGTAACGGTCATCGGGGCAATGGTAAAGGTCGCCTGTTTGGTTCCGGTATAGCTTCCGGCGCCGGTTACGGTAAGTGTCGCCATGCCTGCGTCGATATTGCCCGTATAGCTTACCGTATAATCCGTATCCTTCACTAATGTAGCCGCTCCCATTGTAACGACGGGCAAGGGCTGGATAGCGTATCCGGTATAGGTTTGCGAAGGAACCGGCGCAATCGTTGCGTTGGCAATATCGTACGAGCCGACCCTGTAGGTACGCCATACTATAGCCGGGTATGAGGTATTGGATTTAATGGTATCGTTGGTCATTTTGACCGTATAGACGCCGTTTATATTAAATGTAATCGTTTGGGTCGCATAATTTACGGTGTATTCAACCCCGTCGGTAGCGAGGCCGCCATTGACAACAAAGACGGTGTTGCGGCCGCCCAGTACGGCATCGACCGGACTGGCCACGCCCAGCAAGACGGTAAGCGTATCCAAGCGTTGGGTGCCGAGGTGTTTGTTGTTCGCTACTACGCCGATAGCTTCCGACAACGTATATAAATTCGCTAACGGAATATGGTTGTTGTGGCACGAGAGGTATGTAACTAACGGATTGGCAGCGATACTTAATGCCGACAGGTGGTTATTGTCCACAGTGAAACTGTTTAATTGGGCATTGTTCGACAAATCTAAAACGGTCAGGAAATTGTCTCTGCAATTCAGCGTCTGCAACAGCGGATTAGCCGACACGTTCAGGGAGGTCAATGATGTATTTCCGCACGCCAGCGACCGCAGTTGCGAATTGGCGCTGACATCCAGCGTGAGCAACGTCGGATTATCTTCGCAGTTTAACGCATACAATAGCGGGCTGAGCGATAAATCGAGCGCCGTCAGCGAATTGCTGCTGCAATTGAGGCGTATCAGTCTCGGATTATTCGTAACGTTCAGCGAGGTTAGCGAAGTGGTTATACAATCCAATATAGCGAGGTCGGCATTGTGTGAAACATCCAGGCTGCCCAGCGAGGCATTCATGCTGCAATCCAACTGGTATAACCCCACGGCATAGGTAAGATTCATGCCGCTCACCTGCTTGCTTGATACATTCAGGTAGGTAAACCGGCAGTCGGCGCTGTTGGTGGATACGGTTACCGTATAGGTGATAGCTACATTAACATAGGTGTGTGTCGGCGTCAGGGCATCGGCCATGCCAATGCCTGCGCCGATCAATGAATCCACAATGCCGTCGCCCCAATCGACGGTGAACGGTTCGTCATACGTTGCGCTAACGCGAAACGATTTATTGTTGCCACCCTGCCATACAAAAGAGAAGGAGGCATTGCCGGTAACGTCGTAGGTACGGAATACTTCTGCCGGAGATGCCGCCTGGGAAGTAATCGCGGTATTGGTCATTTTCACCGTATAAAGCCCCGGGAAGTTAAAGGTAATGGTTTGGGTTGCATAATTGACCGTATAATCGACGCCTTCGACGGCCGTTCCATTATTGACTGTAAAGACCGTATTGACGCCGCCCAGTACGGCATCGACGAGTGTCGCCACGCCGGTCGGCAGGGTTACCGTATCGAGGTGCTGCTCGCCCAAGAGTTTGTTGCTTACATCGCTGATCGCATTCGACAGCGTGTATAAATTGGCCAGCGGAATGGCGTTATTGTAGCAAGAGACGAGCGAGAGCGAGTCATTGCCGGCGATGTTTAAGGCAGGGATAAAATTATTTCCGCAAAACAGGTTTTTTAACAGTACATTGTATGTGATATTCAAACCGGCCAGACGGTTATCATTGCAAAGCAGGTATTGCAATTGAGTATTGGCGGTTACATCGAGGCTTGTCAGCTGGTTTTCGCTACAGGAAAGGTATTGCAAGAGGGTATTGGCGGCTACATCAAGGCTTGTCAGCTGGTTTTCGCTACAGGCAAGGTGTTGCAGCAGGGTGTTCTGCGATACGTTCAAGGTGGTTAATGTATTCTGGTTGCAAAGTAAATAGGAGAGTTGCGTATTCAAGGTTACATCAAGGGCGGTTAGTCCGGTCTGGGCGCAGGAAAGCTCCTGCAGGGCGGTATTGGCCGTAACATCCAACCCTGTCAATGGATTCTGATTGCAAACTAAAGCGGTTAGCAAAAGGTTTTGTGATACATCTAAATTTGTCAGCGAGTTGGAAGCACACAGCAGTTTTGTTAAAGCCGGGGCGTCGGTAACATTTATGGCGCTTACCTGTTGATTGCCGACATTTAATAAGGTAAGGGAACAGGCGCTCCCGGCAGTAACGGTAACGGTATAGGGATTGGTATCGACATAAGTATGTGTCGGTATAAGGTCATAGCTGCCGGCGCCGGTTAAGGTATCAACAGCCGCATCGCCCCAGTTTACCGTAAATGTATGGCCGGAGGTAGCCTGAATGAAGAACGATTTATTGGCGCCGCCCGTCCAGTCGAAAGTTATTGTTTGCGAATCGGCGACGTCGTAGGTACGATATACCGATGCCGGCACGGGGGTCGGATTATCGGCGATAGCGGCGCTGGTCATCTTCACCGTAAAGGTGCCCGCGAGATTAAATGTCAGCAGCTGCATGGTATAATCGACGGTATATTCTACGCCTTCGGTAACCAGCCCTACACCGTCCATCGTAACGACAAAGTTGGTATTTACGCCATTGAGTACGGCATCGACCGTAATGCCTGTGCCTTTGGTAACGCTTACCGTATCGAGCCGTTGCATCCCTAACAGGGTTTCATTTTGGTCGCCGATAACGGCGGCAATTTCATATAAATTGGCTAACGGTATGGCATTGCTGTGGCAAAACACATGTTGCAGTGGAATAGAGGTAATGTTCAGCTCCGGCAGGTGATTAAAGGCGCAGTTCAACGAAGCGAGTGCGGTATTATTGCTTATATCCAGCGTCAGCAGCTCATTATTATTGCTTATGAGGGTGTCTAACTGCGTATTTTGAGAGACATCCAGGCCGGTCAACATATTATTACTGCAATTTAAGGTCGTCAATAAGGTATTGGCCGAAACATCCAAGTTACTCAAGACGTCACTTGCGCACTGCAAGTTGGTCAACTGCGTATTGGCCGAAACATCCAGGTTGAATAGCGAGTTGTTTCCGCAGTCCAAATAAGTCAATGCGGTATTTTCCGAGACATCAAAAACGATTAGCAGGTTGGTATTGCAATCCAAATACTCCAGCGCCGTGTTATAGGTAAGATCCAATGCCGGCAGGGTATTATTCCGGCATCGCAGTTCCGTTAAATCTACGGCTTCAATCACGTTCAGGTCATTCACCTGGGCGTTATCCAGGTTTAAAAGCGTAAAGCGGCAAGTGGTATCGCTGCCGTTGACTCTCACGGTATAATCGGAGGTGGTTGCATAGGTATGTATGGGGACTACATCGGTTGTGCCGGCGCCGGAATAGCTACTTATCGGGCTTGCATCGCCCCATTCGACCGTAAAGGGCTTGCCTGTGGGCGCCTGAATGGCGAACGATTTGCCCGTGCCGCCTTTCCATGTAAATATAATCGACTGCGTGCCGGCGACGACATATGTCCGATAGACTGCCGCCGGCATAGAGGCTTGTATTTTGCTGTTCGTTTTTTTAACCGTGTAGGTACCTGTGGTATGGAAGGTGATTTTGCCGTTCGTAATGGTATAGTCGCCCACCGGTGCGGGGAGGCCGCCTTTTGTTACCGAAAACACGGTAGGTACCCCGTTTATTACAGGCATATCCGTTAAGGTTGCTTCTACTTCTTCATAGGCTTGCTCCGGATCAAGATACTGACTGCCTAACTGCTGGTACGGTTTGATGGAGGAAACGGCGTACAGATGCGACAGCGAAAGTTTATTATGGTCGCAGTTTATAGCCGTTAGGCTGGGCTTCCCTGTTACATCCAAATCGAATAACTGGTTGTAGCCACAATAGAGATAATTCAGACTGGTATTATTACTTATATCAAGCACGGATAACTGATTATTTTCGCAGAACAAATAGGCCAGCGCCGAATTTTGTGTTACATCCAACGTGGATAACAGATTATAGGAGCATCTCAATTCCAGTAATCCGATGTTCTGCGTTACATCTAAATTGGATAACTGATTATTCAGACACCACAAAACAGTCAATACCGAATTATTCGACACGTCCAAATGTGTTAATGCGTTGTTTTCGCAATGGAGCTTGTCTAACGCCGTGTTTGCATTCAGATTCAGGCTTGTTAGCCCATTATCATTACACAGGATGTCGGTGAGCGACGGGGCGCCGCTCACATCGAGCACGGTTAGCTGCCTGTTCACCACATCGAGGAGCGTAAAGAGACACGTCGAAACGCCCGTAACTGTTACGGTGTAGTTGCCCGGAGCGATGTACGAATGTGTATGGGTCTTCGACGTACCGCCAAGCCCCGTTTCCGGGGTTGTATCCCCGTCACCCCAGCTGATTGTATAGTTATTGGTGAAATCGGCACTCGCCCGTAAAACGAACGATTTGGGGGCAGATTCAGCCGTCCATGTAAATGAGATTTGTTCTTGAGCCAGGACATGGAAACCTGCTCCAACACAACAAAACAAAAGTAACAATAGCTTTTTAAAGATATTCATTCTTGTATAAAATTACATTAATAAACCACGCCATTATGTTAATTATCCTTTAAACGGCGCCGCAAAGGTACAATATTTTTTTTAAAACACACACCAACAATTCATTTTTTTATATTTTTTGTGCCACACAGTCTGATTTTTTTTTAAACAAGTTTTTAACAATAACCTCTCAACAGATGATTTTATACTTCGGAACGAGCGCTTTCATCATCGTCCAGCCAATCAGGTAGGCGACGGCGCAAATGCAGAAGAGATGAAATAGCCGGCAGCGTTTTCGTCCATGTTCTGCCGTAATTCGTAATTAAAAAAACGTAATTCGTAATTCGTAATTCGTAATTAATTCGTTGTTCTATATTTTTTCGGATGGCAATGTTCGAGGCGATAAAAGAAATGACTGAAGGAGCTAACCGACCGAAACCCCAGCATGTGTGCAATATCGGAGACTCTGTGATACCCGTTCCGCAGCTTGTCGCAGGCCGAGAGATGGAGGTATCGCTTCACCCACTCATGTGCGGGGAGGCCGGTCATGGCTTCTATGGCCGGTGTAATCAGGCGCGGCTTAACGCCCATCCTTTTTGCCAGATTTTTAACCATCAGTCCGCCGCCGCCTTCGACAAGGGAGGCAAATAGATCCATAAAATTATTCCCGGTCAAGCGGATTGATGTTATTTCGGGATGCGGAATCCCGTTGCGGCGGTCTGCGATGACTGCGGTGCGTTGCGCCTCCGTAACATACACGTCGGCGGGCAAAATCGGTTTATATTTTTCTGTAAACATGGGCGTAATATTAAAAATAAACAGTACAAAAGTAGCGCATTTTTCGGAATCGACAAAATATTGGCAGTAGATTTAGTCGCCTTGCGGCGGATATTGCTTTCGACAACCGTATTTTTCGCCTCGCAAGTCATCAGACATAAAAATATTCCTGTATTTTTCGCCTCGCAAGTCTGCGGGAAGCCAAAGACAGTTGTATTTTTGACGTAGCTGTTTTGCGGCGTCAAAAAGACGGCGGTATTTTTGACGCGGCGGTTTCGTTGCATCAAAAAGACGGTAGTATTTTTGACGCGGCGGTGTAGTGGCGTCAAAAATACTACCGTCTTTTGCTTCCCGGCGACTTGCGAGGCGAAAAATACAGTTGTCTTTTGCTTCCCGGCGACTTGCGAGGCGAAAAATACAGGAATATTTTTATGTCTGATGGCTTGCGAGGGTAAAAAAACGGTTGTATTTTTATGGATGTTAGAACAGGGATGTCAGAATACGGACGTCAGAACCGCGAAACGGTATTGTTATAATAATTTTACTGCTTCGCGGTTCTATTGTCTATTTGTCTATTGTCTTCCGTCTATTGTCTCACGTCTATGTTCTCACGTAATTCTTCCGCTATTTTTTCCATGAGCCATTTTGGGGTGGATGTGGCGCCGCAGATGCCTACCGAGCGGCAGGCGGCAAACCATGCGGACTGTATTTCGCCGGCATCTTCAATCATGTAACTGCGTGTATTGGCCGCGCGGCAGGCGGCAAACAGCACCTTGCCGTTAGAGCTTTTGCGACCGCTGACAAACAAAATCACATCGTGGCGGGCGGCAAAGGCTTCCAATTGAGGCCGGCGTCCGGTGACCTGCCCGCAAATCGTATTGAAGGCTTCAAACGAAACACCCGGATACATGCGGGCTTCGACGGCGGCGCACAGGGCGCGGAACTCGCAGGGGCTTTTGGTTGTCTGCGAAAAAAGACGGACGGGGCGCGAAAAATCGACGGCATCCAACTGGGCTTCGTTTTCAATAACCAATGCGTCGCCCTCGACCTGCCCTATCAGCCCGTTGACTTCGGCATGGCCGCGTTTGCCGAAGATAATCAGTTGCCCGTGCTGGGCGCGGAGGTCGGCGTAGCAGGCTTTGATGCGTTGCTGGAGCTTGAGCACCACCGGGCAGGTGCAATCGATGACCGTCAGTTGCCGAGCGTGTGCTGTCCGGTATGTTTCGGGCGGTTCGCCGTGGGCGCGGATAAGTACTTTTTTATTGTGCAGCACGGCCAGCGCGTCGTATGAAAGCACCTGCAGGCCTTTTTTCCTGAGGCGTTCCAGTTCGCGGTCGTTATGGACAATCTCGCCCAGCGAAAAGAGTTCGCCGGCGTCGAGCATCTCCTCCGCCGTCCGTATCGCGCGAATTACGCCGTAACAAAAACCGGATTTATCGTCAATTTCTATAAACACAATTTTTTTAATTACGAATTACGCACAAAGATACAAAATAGTTGAGAGTTGAAAGTTGAAAGTTGTTCAATAAACGAAAAAGCGTACCTTTGCAAAAATAAAAAAACGATGGCATATCAATCCGTAGATAAACTTCAGAAACTTTTGGCAGAAGGTGTTTTTCAGCATACAAAAGCCCCGAGGAAAGCAGCAGGCCGGGCGCTGGGAACGCTGGTAGAAATTATAACCTGCTACCTTTTGAAAACATGGGGGCTGAACCCTTATATTTCTATTGAACGGGGGCTTGAAGAATATGGAAATCCGGCCATCATTCATAATGTTGAATATTCGTTACACCCGGTCGTTTGGCAGACCCTCATCAAAATCGAAAATACAAAGTCAATAACGGCCAGCATTATTTTAAATTCGCTCAAAAAACAGGGGATTGACGTGAACCGGTTTGAGAAAAAAACACATTATTTATTAAAAGACGGCATTTTGAGAAATGCCTGTACCGTGGCAAGGTCTCCTCATTCATTTTTACTTTGCAGTATAAAAACACGGACGGAAGATTTTATAGAAATTCATGTTTTTGAACAGTACACAAAGCCATTTACCATCTTTGAGTGCAAACGGGTAGGCGTCGAAGAAGGCATGAGCAAAGGGCCTCAGACGATAGAAAAAGCCAAGCAGGGCGCTTATGTAGCCAAAACAGCTTCGTCCCTTCAAAAAATCAGAACGGAGAACGGAGAACTTCACGGTATTATTTATAAAAGCGATGGAAGTTATATCATCAAGCCGTTTATAAAGCTGATGGAACAAATTATCTCTTCCAACGATAAGGAATTATTACGAAAGTTTATTCTAACCGTCGGCATTGTAAGTAATCATGGGAACTGGTTTACGGCCTCGAGCCACAATAAAGAACTGAAAGTGCTTGCGCAATCTTATGACTGGCTTTTATTTTTGACGGATGACGGGCTGTCCGAATTTATTGAAAATTTATTACTCAATCCTGAAAAGAAATACCATTTTATTAAGGATATATTTTTATTGAGCTATGCCGAAGCAAAAAAGAAAAATCAATTTACAAAAGTTCAGATGAACATGGAAGCCGACGCTATTCTGACAGATTATTTTGCCGGCAACAGGCATAAAATAGAAAGCTGGTTCAATATTATTTCACCTAAAGAAAAAACATTGTCGGATTTGCAATCCGAATTGAATGAACTGGCCAATAAAAACTGGAAATACATTTTACAATGAGCGCGGGAAGAAGCATAAATACCTTGAGCCAAAGCTGGGGAACGCCACCTAAATACGTGAAAGCCGTAAAAGATTTTTTCGGAGGCACGATAGATTTGGATCCCTGCTCTAATGAATACTCGATTGTGCACGCACGCGTCGAATATTCATTGCCCTATTCCGACGGCCTGAACGAAACATGGAATTATCCGACAATTTATGTTAATCCGCCTTACGGGATAGATAAAGAACGGGGCACAACTATCAAAAACTGGCTGGCAAAGTGTGCTGAGGCACATGAAAAATTCGGTTCGGAAGTATTGGCGCTCGTACCCATTGCCGCCAATACGACGCATTGGAAAAAGTATATTTTTACGCAAGCGACCGCCATTTGCTTCTTATACGATACACGGCTGCGATTTTTGGAAAACGGACGCGATGTCGGTAAAGGCGCTCCCATGGCCTGTGCCATGATATATTGGGGAAATCGATTCCCATTGTTTTTCGATATTTTTATTGAATACGGCGCGGTGGTTGATATTTCCAATCTTATTGGGGTAAACATTGGTAAAGAACGGCAAATGCCTAATTTATTTATCACCCGCCAACCCGTAAGGCGTAAATCCGTCAACGCTCAGCTCAACGCTCAACTTCTCCAGTAGCCATTGCATTTGCTCGTCGGGCGAGAGGCGGCTGTTGTCGAGCAGGAGGGCATCGGGGGCGCGGCGCAGAGGGTTGACGCGCCGGTTTTCGTCCTCGTAATCGCGCTGGCAGACATTGGCCAGCACTTCGTCGAACGACACCGGAGCGCCTTTTTCTTTCATCTCCTTATAGCGACGCATGGCGCGGACATGCGGGTCGGCGGTCATAAAGATTTTCATCTCGGCATCGGGGAATACCACCGTGCCGATGTCGCGCCCGTCCATCACAATACCCTTGCCGGCGCCCATGTGCTGCTGGCGGCGCACCAAATCCGCACGCACGGCGGCGATGGCGCTCACGCGGCTCACATGGTTCGAAACGCGGATGTCGCGGATTTCATGCTCTACATTTTCACCGTTCAGGCACGTCTCGCTCTGCCCGTCGGCGTTACGGACGAAGGTGATGTCCATCACCGGCAATGCGGCTATCAGCCGGTCGTCGGCCACATCGCCCTGCGGGGAAATGAAGCCATGGCGAAGGGCATAGAGGGTTACTGCGCGGTACATCGCGCCGCTGTCCACATACAGATACCCCAAACGGGCGGCTATGGCTTTGGCAAAACTACTCTTTCCGGTGGACGAATGTCCGTCAATGGCAATAATGATTTTTTCCTGCATCGTTCAATTTTATGATATTAGATGTTCGATATTAGATATTAGCCCGCTTTGCGCCAGCTCATAATTCATCATTTAAAAAAAACGCTTCGTACTGTTGAACTGCGAAGCGTTTTGATTGTTGCGGTGAGGGCGAGATTCGAACTCGCGGTACAGTTTCCCGTACGTCAGTTTAGCAAACTGGTGGTTTCAGCCACTCACCCACCTCACCGAATAACTATGATTACCGAAAAACGGAGTGCAAAGGTAGTAAAATTTCCGAACATGCAAATTTTTCTTTCAGATTTTAAACAGCCATCCGTTTTACGCTTCACGGCCGTTTCTGCCAATGGTTTTTTTATCCTACCTTTGCGGCAGGAAAATGTATGAATTATTGACTCTATGACATTTGAAATATCGGCCAAAGACCTTTGCTCGCAAGCCCGTTGCGGAGAAATGCAAACGGCTCACGGAAAAATTAAGACCCCTGTTTTTATGCCTGTCGGGACGGTCGGCAGCGTGAAAGGCGTTTTGCATCGCGACTTGCGGGACGATGTCAAAGCGCAGATTATTTTAGGCAACACCTACCATCTTTACCTGCGGCCGGGGACGGCCGTTTTGCAGCGTGCCGGCGGGTTGCACCGGTTTGTGTCGTGGCCGCATCCGATACTCACCGACAGCGGCGGGTATCAGGTGTTCTCGCTGGCCGAAAAGCGCAAACTGACCCCCGATGGCTGCGAATTTCGCTCGCATATCGACGGTTCTGCGCATTTTTTTACCCCCGAAAAGGTCGTGGATATTCAACGTATCATCGGAGCGGATATTATCATGGCGCTGGACGAATGCCCGCCCGGCACGGCCGACTATCACTACGCCCGACGCTCGCTGCAGCTGACTCAGCAATGGCTCGAGCGGGGCATTGCGCGGTTTCGCCAAACCGACCCGCTGTACGGCTACCCGCAATCGTTTTTTCCAATCATTCAGGGATGTGTATTTGCCGATTTGCGGCGGGAAGCAGCGGAACACGCCGCCTCGTTCGACTGCGACGGGCTGGCCATCGGTGGCCTCTCGGTGGGCGAACCGGCCGAAGTCATGTACGAAATGCTGGAAACCGTTACGCCGCTGATGCCGCCCGACAAACCGCGCTATCTGATGGGCGTAGGCACGCCGGTCAATATTCTGGAAGGCATTGCGCGCGGCATCGACATGTTCGATTGCGTGATGCCCTCGCGCAACGGCCGTAACGGGATGCTGTTTACCTCAGAGGGCATCATCAACATTCGCAATAAAAAATGGGCTGACGATATGTCGCCCATCGATACCGACGGCGCGTCGGAAGTCGATACAACGTACTCCCGCGCCTATCTGCGCCACCTGTTTGTGTCGGGCGAGATGCTCGGGCCGCAGATTGCCAGCCTGCACAACCTCGCGTTCTACCTGCGGTTAGTCGAACAAAGCCGGGAGCATATTGCCGCCGGCGATTTTACCGGATGGAAAAACAGTTTGGTTCCCAAACTGGCGATAAGAAGGTGAAGGGCGCCGTATCCTCTGCTTTGCCCCTCCCTCATTCTTCACCCTTTACGCCTCACGGTAAACGTATATCCTTCCATGATCGGGTTATGGAGGATTTTCCGGCACACCTCGTCAACCCGGGCAGCAGCCCGGTCTTGGGTGTCGGCATCGATTTCGACGGTTAAATGCTTCCCGATACGCACATTATTCATATCCGTATAGCCGTTGGTATGGATAATGCCGGTAACGGCTTTGCCCTGCGGGTCTAACAGCGCCTGAAGCGGCATTACATTGATTTCTGCAATAAATTTCATGGTATTTTTTAATTTGATGATATAATTTTCGATTGATTGTGCGCGGGCTGCGCCCAGATGGCATAAAGCAGGGCGGAAAGGAGGATATAGCTCACAATAACAGCCGCCACGGCAAACATAAGCCCCTGCTGCCACAGTACCGAAGCCGCCGCGATAACGGCCACGAGGATAAAGAACACAAACTGCTGCCGGTTATCGCGCCAGCGCAGGTTTTTAAACTTGAGGGCAAACATCGGCAGGCCGCAGACTAACAGCGCCGACAGTACCCCGCAAAGAATCAGTATCGCATACCACGACTCCATCCATGCCGTCAGCTGGTTACCGTCCATCGACAGGCTCGTGAGGGCGGCAATCAGCAGGGCATTGGCGGGCGTCGGCAGGCCGATAAAACGGTCATGCTGCCGGGTATCAATATTAAATTTCGCCAGCCGCAGGGCTGAAAAGACAGTTACCACAAACGGCGCCAGCGTCAACAGTTCCCACCCGAAGGCGCTCAGGCCGCCGGAAATCGTTTCATTCAATATCAACCGGAGCTTGTAATGCAGCAGCGCTGCCGGCGCAAGGCCGAAACCGACAAGGTCGGCCAGCGAATCTAACTGCTTGCCCAATTCGGAGCTCACGCGGAGCAGGCGGGCGCTCAGGCCGTCGCAGAAGTCGAGCACGGCGGCGGCAAACAGCGCATAGACCGCATAATCAATCCAGCCGCGCAGGGCCAGCACTGTGGCCGCGCAGCCGCATAGCAGGCTGAAGGAAGTAACGGTATTGGGAACGGCACGCCGAAGCCGGAAGCATGCCTTTGTCTGATCATTTTTTCTACCTTTGTACATTGTAAAATTAAAAATTATGACAAAAGTAGTAAAAAAAACGTACTTCCGGCGTCTTCCTGTTTTTTTAGTGGCTCCGATGGCGCTGTGGGCGATGGCGGGGTGCGGGAACAGCAAAGCGCCGGCGGGCGCGGTAAAGCAATATATTTACAGGATTGAAAACCGCTATCCGCACGACGCGCAGGCCTATACCCAGGGGCTGTTTATCTACGGCGGAGAGCTGTACGAAAGCACCGGACAGTATGGCCTGTCGAGCCTTCGCAAGATTGATTTGCCGACGGGCGAGGTTGTCGCCGCCTGTTCGTTGCCCGCGTCGGTATTTGCCGAAGGCGCCTGCGCGGTGCACGATACCGTTTATCAGCTGTCGTGGCAGGAGCGCACCTGTTTTTTATACGATACCGCACTGCGGCCAATCGGCGAGTTCCGCTACGAAGGCGAGGGCTGGGGGCTTACCTCCGACGGCGTCCACCTGATTATGAGCGACGGCTCGTCGATATTGAAATTCCTGCATCCCGCCGATTTCTCGGAAGTTCGTTACCTGAACGTAACCTACGAAGGCAAAGCCATCCCGCTGTTGAACGAATTAGAATACATCGACGGCGAAATTTGGGCGAATGTTTACACCTGTGATTATATTGTCCGCATCAACCCGCACGACGGCAAGGTAACCGGTGTCGTGTTTATGCAAGACATGCTGCCGCCCGACCTGCGCACCGCCAGCACCGATGTCCTCAACGGCATCGCCTACGACGCCGCGACCAAAAAAATCTTTGTTACCGGCAAAAACTGGCCTAAACTGTATGAAATAAGTATCACGAAAATTACGCATTAGATATTACGTATCACGCATGGTACGTTGCGTATTGCACATTGCCTGCGGCAGCGCCCTGCACCCTTTCACCGCACGAAGCGCATTCATCGCCTCTAAACTTTTTTGTACCTTTGTCGTCTTATCTTGTAAAAATAAAAAAAAGTAAATGAAAAAGAGAGTATTAATAGCTACCGGCGGCGGCGATTGTCCCGGATTAAATGCTGTAATCAGGGCGTTTGTCAAACGGGCGCATCAGGAGCACGGGTGGGAAGTGCTGGGAAGTATTCAATCGTTCAACGGGCTGCTGGAAGAGCCTGCAAATATTCGGATATTAGACCCGAAAGCCGTGTCGGGCATTCATGTACGCGGCGGCACCATTATCGGCACGACGAACAAGGGCGGCCCGTTTGCCTGGCCTGTCCGCAACGCCGACGGCACATGGGAAGCCGTTGACCGTTCCGACGAAATGATCCGCAAATGCCGGCTGATGGGCATTGACGCCGTGTTGAATATCGGAGGCGACGGGTCGCAGCGCATCTCCCAAAAGTTATTTGAAAAGGGATTGCCTATCATCGGCGTTCCGAAAACGATAGACAATGATTTGGAAGCAACCGATTATACCTTCGGCTTCCATACGGCGGTACAGATAGCGACCGACGCGCTCGATAAATTAGTTACCACCGCCGAAAGCCATAACCGTATCCTGATTATGGAAGTCATGGGACGCGATGCCGGCTGGATTGCCCTCAATGCGTCGGTTGCCGGCGGCGCCGAGGTCTGCCTGATACCCGAAATACCCTACCGGATTGCAAGTATTATGGATTGCCTCAAAGAGCGTTTCCAGCGCGGCAAGTACTTTGCGGTGATTGTGATTTCGGAGGGCGCAAGACCGGTCGATGGCAGCGTATCGGGCTTTGCGGGCAACGAAGTAGGGTATGAGAATTTCCGGCTCGTTGGCGCCGCCGCGCGCCTCTCGGTTGAACTGAAAGCCGCCGGCCTCGAGGCGGATATTCGCGAAACGGTTTTAGGCCACGTCCAGCGCGGCGGCACACCGGTAGCGTACGACCGGATACTGGCCGCCCAATTCGGCGTAAAGGCCTTTGAAATGGTGCGTAACAGCGAATGGGGACACATGGTCGCGTACCGGCATCCGAATATGGTGGCCGTCCCGTTGAGCGAAGCCATCAATCACATGAAGTTTGTGGACGAAAGTTGTAATTTAATCCGCACCGCACGAGGCATCAATATCTGTTTAGGAGACTGACCGCCTCAGGAAGGTATAATCCCCCATTAATAACGTGTTGTCCGTTGTCGAACTATTTTATTCCCTGCAGGGCGAGGGGCGGTTTACCGGCGTTCCGGCGGTATTTATCCGGCTGGCCGGCTGCACTAACGCTTGCCGGTGGTGCGATTCGAAGGCGTCGTGGACGCTCGACGGGCATCCGCAAAGGACGGTCGATGCGATTGTCGCGCAGGCCTTGCTGTTCCCGTCGCGGATGGCGGTGATTACGGGCGGCGAGCCGTTGCTGCATCCGCTGGATGCCCTGTGCGACGCCCTGAAGCGGCATCAGTTCCGCCTGCATTTGGAGACATCGGGTACGGCGTCGTTGAGTGGCGTATGGGACTGGGTCTGTCTTTCGCCGAAGCGCCATCGTCCACCGCGTCCCGCTATCTACCCCGCGGCCGACGAACTGAAGGTGGTGATAGAAACTGCCGCCGATTTCGCATGGGCCGAAGAAAATGCCGCCCAGGTATCTCCTGCCTGCCTGCTGCTGATGCAACCGGAATGGAGCCGCCGGAAAACCATCCTTCCGCCGGTGATCGACTACATCCAGCAGCGCCCGCAGTGGCAGCTGTCGCTCCAGACGCACAAATGGCTGCATATCGAATAGCGCTTTTACGGCACGCCGTCCGATATAATCCGCCGGCGCCGGCAGTTCGTACGGCGGACGCACCGGCGACGCCGCCGGGAAATAATCCCGAATCGGTCAATCAAAAAATGACTATCTTTGCCAAAATTTTTTATCTGTAGATAATATTATGAAAAAAATCCTGCTTTTAATCCCCTTCGCCGTAGCCGCCATCGCCGTTTCGGCAGCCGACGATTACCGCGTTATCAGTATCCAGATACTGAAATCGACAAAAGATGCCGTATCGTTCAACAACCGCGCGCCGGCGGTATATGCCGCCCTCTATGTTACGGAAACCGACGGCGAGCGCCATACCTTCCGCAACGACAGTCTGACAGCCGTAACCACCGCCGTGGGCATCAAGGAGGCGCTCGAGGAGTTCGAATCGCTGGCCGACTACGACGTGCCGGTTTATACGCTCTACGCATTCTGCCTCGACGGCCAGCCATGCAACGATACAATTGACACTACGGCTACCGGCCACGATTTGTTTATTGTCGTCAAAGAGGTGCGGATAACGTCTTACCAGCATGTCGAGAAGCGCTATACCGACAACGACGATATGTATTTCAACGTCGCCGTCGGGGCGCCTTACGAGGCCGTCTTTGCCGTGTACGACGCGGCGAGCCGCACCTGGTCGCATGCCGAGACGCTCACCGATACCCTGCTCTGGGAAGAGGACACGTGGGATGTCAATAAGAGTTTGGAGCGGCTTCCCTCGACCGACGACGCCCTGCAGCTGGCAGCGGCCGAGGTCGGGCGTCTGTATGCGCGTACCCTGGCGCCGTTCTGGCTCTCGGTGCAGCGCTTTTTCTTTGTGCCTTCGGCCAAAGACCTGCGCACGGCTGCCGATTATGCCGAGAATGGCGACTGGAACGCGGCGGCGGTCATTTGGGAGCAGTATGCGGGGCATAATAACCGTCGCGTGGCTGCGCAGTCGGCCTTTAACATGGCGCTGGCCTGCGAGGTCGATGGCCGTTATGAGCTGGCGCTCGAATGGCTGCAGTATGCCGAGAAGTTATTCCCTGTCCGCGAAATCGCCGGATACCGCGTCATTCTTCAGCGTCGGATTAACGAAAGCACTATTTTACAAAAACAGTTGCAGGATTTGTAAAATAACTGTACCTTTGCAGCCGTTTTGGCCTCCTTAGCTCAGCGGTAGAGCAGCTCATTCGTAATGAGCAGGTCGTCGGTTCAAATCCGATGGGAGGCTCAGAGGGGTTTACTGTTTATTTCCCATTTCCCATTTTATTCTCCATTTTCATGTCAATATTCAATCGACGGCATTCGACAGGCAACATTAAATATTCAATCTTCAGCCGTCAATCCTCAACAGTCAGTCTTAAATATTCAATCCTCCTTGCGCTTGCATGGGCATGCGGGGGGGCGGCGCCCAAACCGGCGGCGACGGCTGCCGGTACAGCCTTTGAAACGCTTTACAGGCCGGCCTGGGCGTCGGGTTTTTATATCGAGCGGCGGGGCGACGAAAAACGCCTGCATGTCTTCAATCCATGGCAGGGCGCCGAAAACACGGAACTGTGCTACCGGCTGCTGCCGCGCGCAACCTTTGCCGATACCATGCCGGCGAACTGTATCGCGGTGCCGGTGCGCAGGGCGGTCTGCCTTTCGACGACGCACCTGGCGTTTATCGACTATCTCGGGCAGACGCCGACTGTTGTCGGGCTTTCGGGGGCGGGCTATGTCAGCAGTCCGACGATTCGCGAGCGGGTAGCCGGCGGGCTGGTGCACGAGGTGGGCTACGAAGAGCATCTCTCGTATGAAACCATTGTGTCGCTGCAGCCCGATGTCCTCTTTGCATACGGCGTCAATGGGGAGATGAAGGCCGTAACCGACAAGCTCAACGGGCTGGGTGTGCGGGTCGTGTACCTGGCCGACTATCTCGAAGAACATCCTTTGGGCAAGGCGGAGTATATGGTGGCCGTGGCCGCCTTTTATCAACTGGAAGATACGGCTGCCGCCGCATTCGGGCAAATAGCCTCCGCCTACGAAGCCCTCGCCGCACGGGGGCGCGCCGCACGGGAGCGCGCCCCCGATGCCCGTCCCCGCGTGATTATGAACGCCCCCTGGCGGGATGCGTGGTACATGCCCGGCGAAGACAGTTATATGACCAAGCTGATGCTCGACGCCGGGGCGCAGCCTCTCGGCGTCCGTCGCGGGCGCGAGAGCAGGCCTGTCAGCCTTGAGGCGGCATACGCATACGTCCTCGAAGCCGATTTCTGGCTGCACCCGAACGCCATGCGGTCGATGTCCGAACTGAAGGATACCGACCGCCGCTTTGCCGCCGCGCCCGCCGTTATGAACGGCAAAGTATATAACAACACCCGCCGGGCTACCCCTGCCGGCGGAAGTGACTTTTGGGAGTCGGGAGCCGTCTGTCCGCAGGTTATCCTGCAGGATTTACAGCATATCTTCCACCCCGAATGGTCGCCCGACTACGAGCCGGTCTATTATGAACCCCTGCGTTAGGCCTGAGATCCGCATCAGCGAATACGATTACGCCCTGCCCGAGGCCTGCATCGCGCGGTTCCCCCTCGCGCGGCGCGACGAAGCGAGGCTGCTCACATTTTCCGGCGACGAGATCGGCGAGACGGTTTTTTCGGCTTTGCCGGATTTAATCCCTCCCTCGTCGTTGATGGTCTTCAACGAAACAAAAGTCATCCCCGCACGCCTGCTTTTCCGAAGGGATACCGGAGCCGCCATCGAGCTGTTTTGCCTCGACCCGTACCGGCCGGCCGACTATGAACAGTGTTTTGCGGCCGGCGAATCGTGTGTCTGGAGATGTATCGCAGGCCACAGCAAACGCTGGAAGGGCGACATCCTCAAACGCTCCTTCGGGGCGCATACGCTGCAGGCCGAATGTGTGGAAAAGCGCGCCGGCGATGTCCTCGTCCGCTTTTCGTGGGATGGCGGCGCGCCGTTTGCGCAGGTACTCGAACAGTGCGGTACAACGCCCATACCGCCCTATCTGCGGCGCGACGCCGTGCCCGACGACCGCGAGCGCTATCAGACCGTCTATGCCCGCCATCGCGGCTCGGTGGCCGCCCCCACCGCAGGCCTGCATTTCACGCCGGCGACGCTGGACGCCATCGCCCGTAAGGGGATCAAAACCGAAACCCTCACCCTGCATGTGGGCGCCGGTACTTTCCGTCCGGTAAAAACGGCGACCATAGCCGAACATATCATGCACGAAGAGCCCTTCACCGTCAGCCGCACGGCCCTGCAAAGCCTGCTCGAACACATGGGGCGGACGGTAGCCGTCGGGACGACCTCGGCGCGGACCCTCGAAAGTCTTTATTTCCTCGGGCAGCAATGCCTCCGGCATCGAACGCCGCAGCGCGTCGGCCAGTGGGAAGCCGCAGATACCGTCTGCGACGCCTCGCCCGCGGAAGCCCTCGCGGCGCTGGCCGACTATATGGACACGCACCGGCTCGAGAGGCTCGACGCCGCGACGCAGCTGCTCATCGCCCCACCCTACCGGTTTAAGGTCGTCGGGAGCCTGCTTACCAATTTTCATCAGCCGCAGAGCACGCTGCTGCTGCTGGTGGCCGCGCTTGTGGGCGAGCGGTGGCGCGAGGCGTATCGCTATGCCGTCGAGCATCAATTCCGCTTCCTGAGCTACGGCGACTGCTCGCTGCTCCACGCTGGGAGGCTCCGATAATCATCCGGCGGAAGCCGAAAAAAAATGCTTATCTTTGCAGCGCTTTTAGTAGAAAATAACAATTATTTATTACACAAAAAAAGAAGATTATGAACAATGCTTTGTTTTCCTATCCGTATCCGGCGAATGAGCCGGTCGGAAGTTATGCACCGGACTCGCGCGACCGCGAGGAGTTGCAGGATGAATTAAAACGCCTCGCGGCGGAGGAAATAGAAATACCGTTGATTATCGGCGGGCGCGAGGTCTGCACCGGCGATGTCGGTGAGGTGGTGATGCCGCACGACCACGGGCATGTCCTCGCCACCTACCACCGGGCGGGCGAGAAGGACGTGCGGGCGGCGATTGAGGCCGCCGTTGAGGCAAAGAAGGAGTGGGAGCGGTTCCCGTGGGAGGAACGTGCGGCGATAGCCGTCCGCATTGCCGAGCTGCTTTCAAAAAAATACCGCTACCGCATCAATGCCGCGACGATGCTTGGCCAGAGCAAGAACGTACATCAGGCGGAGATAGATGCGGCGTGCGAGAACATCGATTTTCTCCGCTTCAACGCCCACTACGCGGGGCGCGTCTATGGCGACCAGCCGGCGAGTGAACGGGGGGTGATAAACCGCGTCGAATACCGCCCGCTCGAAGGCTTTGTGCTTGCGGTAACTCCCTTTAATTTCACGGCCATAGCGTCGAATTTGAATATGGCGCCCGTGCTCATGGGGAATGTCTGTGTGTGGAAGCCGGCGACGACAGCCATTTATTCCAATTATTTTTTGATGAAAATTTTTCAGGAAGCGGGGCTGCCCGACGGCGTGATTAATTTTTTGCCCGGTTCGGGGCGCCTTATCGGCGATGTGGCGTTTGCCGACCCGCGGTTTGCCGGCCTGCACTTCACGGGCTCGAATGCGACGTTCGACGAGCTGTGGCAGGCCACGGCCCGTAATCTACCCGCCTACCGCTCGTATCCGCGCATGGTGGGCGAGACGGGGGGGAAGAATTTTGTTCTCGCGCATCCGTCGGCCGATGTCTTAACGCTTGCCGTGGCGCTGGTTCGCGGCTCGTTCGAGTACCAGGGGCAAAAGTGTTCGGCCTCGTCGCGTGCCTATATCCCTGCGAACCTCTGGCCGGCGTTGCGGGAGAGTCTTTGTAACCTGCTCGCGAATATAAGAACGGGCGACGTCCGCGATTTCAATAATTTTCATAATGCGGTGATCGACCGTGCGTCGTTCGACAATATTATGCATTATATCACGGCGGCGAAACAGGCCTCTACGGCGGAGATCATTTTCGGCGGACGGGGCAGCTGCGAGACGGGTTATTTCATCGAGCCGACGGTGGTTCGCGTAACCGACCCGCATTTTATAACGATGGAAGAGGAGATTTTCGGCCCGGTGCTGTCGATTTATGTCTATCCTGAAAATCGGTGGGACGAGATGCTGCCGTTGATTGACAGCACGTCGCCGTATGGCCTCACCGGCTCCATATTTGCAACCGACCGCTACGCGCTTCACGACGCGGCGGAGAAACTGCGGTATGCGGCGGGCAATATCTATTTTAATGACAAATCTACGGGCGCGGTGGTCGGGCAGCAGCCTTTTGGGGGGTCGCGGCGCAGCGGGACGAACGATAAGGCGGGCAGCTATCTTAATCTGCTTCGCTGGGTGAGTCCCCGCACGATTAAGGAGACCTGTGTGCCGCCGACCGATTTCCGCTATCCTTTCATGTTGGATTTTGACGTTACAATGTAATCGGGATGTATTTATACCGGATGATTATGGAGAATAAGGAAGCGGGAGTAGAAAAAATGCATTTTTTTACATTTCGCGAGGAGCGGGGGGAGAAAATCACCCGATTTTCCCGTCTCCGACTGTCGGAGGAAAGAAAAAAATGTTTTTTTCTCGTCTCAAAACTTTTGGCGAAAGAAAAAAATGTTTTTTTCTCGTCTCAAAACTTTTGGCGAAAGAAAAAAATGTTTTTTTCTCGTCTCAAAACTT
>JAISXF010000024.1 GCA_031270845.1 Prevotellaceae bacterium | reverse complement strand
TCGAAAACGGAGATGCCTAATATCTGCATTATCCCGTAAATTGAAAGGTTACTTTTGATTAAGGATTTGGGAGAATACATACTTGCCCGAGTTCATAATTTTGCTTTTTACTGCAAAACCACTTCAATTCAAATCAAAAAATCAAAGAACGCTTATATATATTTATATATAAATAATTTATAAGTGAAATTTATAAATTAACGCAACAACAGAGATTATGAATTATAAATTATAAACGATGAATGACAACAAGCGGGGGCATTATTCATTCTGTGTCGGGAAGTCTCTCACGCTCCGAAAAGGGTTTCCGACATAGTCGGGAACTGTCCAAATGCAATAAGAAATACATTATTTATAAAGTATAAAATAAAAAATTACGAATTACGGTTCTTATAAATCACCCCCTCTATAGTGGTTTACGATTGCCGTAATTCGTAATTTCTAATTTCTAAATTTCTGCGGGGAAGTCCCCAAATTCGGTAACCGGCAGTTGCGCCAATGCTTTTTCAGCCTGCTCGGCGTTAGGTGCTTTGCCGTGCCAGTGGTGTGTGCCTTGCATGAAATCGACGCCGTAACCCATTTCGGTTCGCATCAGTATCATCAGGGGTTTTCCTTGTCCCGTAGCGGCTTTGGCGAGGCCGACGACGCGGAGAATATCGGTCATGTCGTTACCCTGCATCGGCAGGGTTTCCCAACCGAAGGCACGCCACTTTTGGCCCAGATCGCCGGTGTCGAGCACTTGCCGGACGGGGCCGTCAATCTGCTGGCCGTTCCAATCGACGATAGCAATCAGGTTGTCGATGTGGCGGGCAGCGGCAAACATGGCGGCTTCCCAAATCTGGCCTTCTTCCAGCTCGCCGTCGCCGATAAGGGCATAGACGGTGTGCGGGTCGTCGTTCATTTTCTTTGCCAGCGCTGCGCCGCAGGCCACCGAAAGCCCCTGCCCCAGAGAGCCGGTAGCGACATGTATCCCTGGCACTTTCCATTCGGGCGACGGGTGCCCCTGCAGCGGCGAGCCGAGCTGCCTGAAGGTTTGCAACAGGTTGATGTCAAAATAACCGGTGCGGGCAAGTACGCTGTACAGCACCGGCGAAATATGCCCGATGGAGAGGAAGAACATGTCGTGCCCCTGCCCGTCTGAGCGCCACGTGTCGGGCGATTGCTGCAGGACGCCGAAGTAGAGCGCCGTCAGCAGGTCGGCATTGCCCAGCGCCCCGCCCGTATGCCCCGACGCGGCACGGTGGGTCATCCGGATGATGTCGCGGCGTACCTGCGTGGCTAATTGTTGGAGGGTTGCGATGTCGGAAATCATATATTAATGAGGCTTCGCAATGTTTTCGCGCATATCGGTATCGGCCTGGATATTTTTCATTTTATAATAATCCATGATACCCAGATTGCCCGACCGGAAGGCTTCGGCCATGGCGAGGGGGATTTGCGCTTCGGCTTCGATAACCTTTGCGCGGGCTTCCTGGGCTTTGGCTTTCATTTCCTGTTCGAGAGCTACGGCCATAGCGCGTTTTTCTTCGGCACGCGCCTGGGCGATATTCTTGTCGGCGTTGGCCTGGTCCATCTGCAGCACCGCGCCGATGTTCCGTCCGATGTCAATATCGGCAATGTCGATAGAGAGGATTTCAAACGCCGTACCGGCATCCAGTCCCTTTTCGAGGACAACGCGCGAGATGGAATCGGGGTTTTCGAGCACGCTTTTATGCGATGTCGCCGACCCGATGCTCGATACAATGCCTTCGCCCACGCGGGCTAATACGGTCTCTTCGCCGGCGCCGCCGACTAATTGCTTAATGTTGGCACGGACAGTTACGCGGGCTTTTGCGATCAGCTGAATGCCGTCCTTCGCTACCGCCGTTACGGGTGGCGTGTTAATCACCTTCGGATTGACCGACATCTGCACGGCTTCGAACACATCGCGCCCTGCGAGGTCAATAGCTGCCGCCATTTTAAAATCAAGCGGGATATTGGCTTTGTCGGCCGAAATAAGCGCATTGACTACTTTAGGCACATGCCCTTTGGCCAGGTAGTGCGCTTCGAGGGCGTTGGCGTCCAATTTCAGGCCGGCTTTTGTCCCGGTAATCATCGCCATCACAATCGTGCTTGGCGGTACTTTGCGCCAGCGCATCAGCACTAACTGCAAAAGCGAAATGCGTACTCCCGAAATCAACGCCTGAAACCAAAGCGTGATGGGGAAAAAATACAGCAAAATAAACAGGCCGACCACAATCACGGCAGCCCAAATCAAAAATAATCCTACGGTTGAATCCATACTTTTTTAGTTTTTTTATTTTTAGTAATTGAAATGAGGGTGTTTTTTCGTTAGTTAATCAAACTTTTCTTTGACGATGATTTTTATCCCGTCGATTTTCACAATTTCCACCGGCCGCGACGGGTTGATGATGCCTTCATAGGCCGTTGCTTCGATTTTGACATTGTTGAACCGCACCGTTCCCATCGGCGCCAGCCGCGTAATGGATACGCCTTTCATGCCTGTGCTCAGCCCCCGGTCTTCGGGCTTGTCGAAGGCCTGCGCGGTGATATTGTCGTGCAGCGCCAGCCGTTTCCATGTATTGGAGCGGAGGGCGTACCACACCAGCAGCCCGCAAAGCAGGATGGCGCTGACGAGGACAATATGGCCAGTCACCGCGCCGCGTGTATAATAGGCCATCACCACCCCGCCGGCCAGCGCCGCAATGCCCGGAATGCCCGCGATGCCAAAGCCGGGAATGAGCAGTAATTCTACCAGCAGCAGGATAATTCCCAGTACAATCAATGTTATGATAAGTGCCATAATGGGTGCAAAGGTAGTATTTTTTTAATAATTCATTTAGTTCTCTATTCGTGTCTCGAATCCTTGCGCCTGCAGGTGGCTTTGCAGCTGCTGCGCCTTCTCGAGCGAGGCAAAGGGGCCGACCATGTAAACCGTCTGCCCCCGCGACGTCTTTTTTACAATATCCTGCGGCGTCGCGGCTTTGACGGCCTGTTGCAGCGCCGCCGGAAGCCCGTTGGGAAATTCGCCCAGCAGCACATGGAAGGATGCGGGCAGGGCGCCGTCGGCCGGCGGGGTAGCGGGTGTCTGCCGCTGCTCGTATTCGCGGGCGGCGGCAATAGCCGTCTTTTTACCGTCGATAGCGGCCGTCAGCACGGCGTCGCGGAAGCCTTTCCGTTTCACTTCGGGCAGCGCCTCGACGGCCTCGTCGTACATCCGGAACTGGCCTATATGGTATATGTATCGTTTTCTATCCACCTGCTCAAACACCGGCGAAAGCCCCTTGAACTCGCGCGCCGGCAGTTTCCGGCTGTAGGTGCCGGTTTGTATCCGGTACACCAGTCCGGCCAGGCCTGTCGGCCAGGGATGTATGACCGACGTTTTGTCCACCCGGAAGCGGAAGACGTCGTCTTCCTTTTTGTCTTCTACCGGCGGCTGAATGGCGATAGCCGGAAACGCCACCGGCGACTGCCGTTGCGGATTGAACGCTGCCGGCATCTCCGACATCTCCGGCGCTGCCGGCGGCGGCTCGGCTGGCGGCCGGATGTCGGGCAAAATCCCCTGCGCCAGCAACGCGGCTTCCGCTTCCCGGATAGCCTCAGTGGTTTGCCGGATGCCGGCCTGGATGCGCGACAGGTCGGTTTCGCGCTCCAGAATCGTCGATTGCATGGCCGCCCGTTCGCCGGCATCGGTCAGTTCGCCGTAGCTCTTGCGCAGGACGAGCAGCGAGCGTTGCAGTATCTGCTCGTCGGCCTGCTGCTGCGCCAGCTGCCGGTAGAGGGTCTGATAGCTTTCGCCGGCGCTGTCTGTTGCCGGTGTCGGCGGGGCGACGGTTGGCGCAGGCGCGGCTGCCGGCTCCAGTTTCCCGATGTGCTGGATTTCCTGTATCGAATAGCCCAATCGCTTGACGGGATTTGCCTCCAGTGCAATCCGGTACAGCGTGAGGCTGTCGGCTTTTTGTTCACGCGACGAGGCAAACAGCGCCGCCGTGTGCGCCGTATTCGGCACAAACAGCCAGTCGTCGTAGGGCGACGAGTAGGGGAAGCCCAGGTTTTCGGGCACGCCCCATTCCTGTGTCGTCCGGTTCCATTCACTTTTATAAAGGTCATATCCGCCCATGCCCGAATGCCCGTTCGAGGCAAAGTAGAGCGTCGTTGCGTCGGGCGAGAGGTAGGGGAAACGCTCGTCGAACGGCGTATTGACTGCCCCGTTCAGCGGTTCGGGCGGCGACCAGAGCGTATCGTTCAGGCGGCGGACGGTAAGAATATCCCAGTTCCCCGACCCGAAGGCCGAATAATACAGCGCATCGGCTGCAGCCGACGGAATAAACACCGGCGACAGCGAGTCATCCGCCGGTGTGCCGGCATGCCATCCCGACGGGAGCGTTGCCCATGCGCCGGGCAATTCGATGTCATAATACTGGAAAAACAGGTGCTCCGGCACCGCCGTTTTGCCGGTTACCGTTGGCCGTTCGATATAGCGAAGCATGGTTTGGCCGTTTTCGCAGACGATCAGCCGGCGCGTTGCCTCTTCGCGCGCGGCGCTGTCGGCGCTTTGGGCGATAATCGCCGTCAGCAGGTCGGCGGCTTCGGCAAACCGGTATTGCATCTGCAACGCTTCGGCCTGCCGGAGCTGTATGTCCTGCGGCGGCGCTTGTGCCAATGCCCATGCCGGCATATACAGTCCGGCCAGCATTAGAAAACTAAAAAACCAATGTTTCATGGCACAAAATTACGGATTAATTCCGACTTCCGAATTACGCACTGCGGATTCATTCCGACATCCGGATTACGCCCGCCCGCGATGTCGTATAATACGGATGATGATGATACAAATTAAAACAAGTCGGAGGCGCGCAGAACCGGAGGAGAAGATGTAGAAAGGACGTAAGGATGCTCTATTAATTAATCCTTTACATACCTTATCGCCCTGGCGCGGAAATTCCATAGCCTCTGGGACGGGAATGCCGGACGGAATGTCAATTTTCAACTTTCAACTAATTCGTATCTTTGTGCAATAATCAATAATCAACAGTCAATTCAATATGGATACTGCATCATTTCAGAACCTGGTACGACAGGGGATTCCCGACGGGCTGCCCCCGCCAAAAGCATACGACACGGCCATCAATCATGCCCCGAAACGGAAGGCAATATTAACAAAGGAAGAAACAGTTCTGGCATTGAAAAACGCGCTGCGCTATTTTCCGGTCAGGCATCATGCGGCGCTTGCGCCGGAGTTTTACCGCGAGCTGACGACCTTCGGACGGATTTACATGTACCGTTTCCGTCCCGATTATAAAATCTATGCGCGGCCGGTGCACGAGTACCCGCACCGCTCGTTGCAGGCGGCGACTGTTATGCACATGCTGAGCAATAACCTCGACGAGGCGGTGGCGCAGCATCCGCACGAGCTGATTACCTACGGCGGCAATGGGGCGGTGTTCCAGAACTGGGCGCAGTACCTGCTTACGATGCAATACCTCGCCACGATGACCGACGAGCAGACGCTGGCGCTCTACTCGGGGCATCCGCTGGGGCTGTTCCCGTCGCACCGCGATGCGCCGCGCGTGGTGGTGAGCAACGGGATGGTTATTCCGAATTATTCGAGTAAGGATCATTGGGAAAAATTTAATGCGCTGGGCGTTTCGCAATACGGACAGATGACCGCCGGCTCGTTCATGTACATCGGGCCGCAGGGGATTGTGCATGGCACGACCATTACGGTAATCAATGCCGTCCGGCGCGTAATGGCGTCCGACGGTGCGCCGGCGCCCGGACGGCTGTTTGTCAGCAGCGGCCTCGGCGGCATGTCGGGCGCACAGCCGAAGGCGGCGGTGGTGGCGGGGATTGTCGGGGTGGTCGCCGAAATCAACCCGAAGGTGGTGCAAACCCGCTATTCGCAGGGGTGGGTCGATGAAGTGTTCAGCGACCTCGACCTGCTGCTTCCGCGCATCCGCCGGGCTACGGCGGCAGGGGAGGCGGTGTCGATAGCCTATCAGGGCAATGTGGTTGATTTGTGGGAACGGCTGGCGCAGGAAAATATCCGCCCCGACATCGGCAGCGACCAGACGTCGCTGCATAACCCGTGTGCCGGCGGCTACTATCCCGTCGGGGTCTCGTTCGACGAGGCCAACCGCCTGATGGCCGACAGTCCGGAGGCATTTAAGCAAAAAGTCGAAACGTCGCTGCGCCGGCAGGTGGCGGCTATCAATACGCTGGCCGGCCGCGGCATGTATTTCTTTGATTACGGCAATGCGTTTCTCCTCGAAGCCGCGCGCGCCGGGGCTGATGTACTGCTGCCCGGTGGCGAGTTTAAATACCGGTCGTATATTCAGGACATCATGGGGCCGCTGTTTTTCGACTACGGGTTCGGTCCCTTCAGGTGGGTATGCACTTCGGGCAGGGCATCAGACCTGGCCGTAACCGACCGGATTGCGCAGGATGTCCTGGAAGACCTCTGCCGCACGGCGCCCGACCGTATCCGTCCCCAATGGGAAGACAACCTGAAATGGATTCGCGAAGCGCAGCACAATAACTTGGTGGTCGGTTCGCAGGCGCGAATCCTGTATGCCGACGGCGAAGGCCGCCTACGGATTGCCGAACGGATAAACGCGGCCATCCGTGCCGGCGAAATCAGCGCGCCGGTGGTTATCGGTCGCGACCACCATGATGTATCGGGTACCGACTCGCCGTACCGCGAAACGTCGAACATCTGCGACGGCTCGCGCTTCACCGCCGATATGGCCATCCAAAACGTCATCGGCGACTCGTTCCGCGGCGCTACGTGGGTATCTATCCATAACGGCGGCGGCGTGGGCTGGGGCGAAGTTATCAATGGCGGCTTCGGGCTTACGCTCGATGGCAGCGACGAGGCCGGCTGCCGGCTGCGCAGTATGTTGTTCTGGGATGTCAACAACGGCATCGCCCGCCGCAGCTGGGCGCGCAACGACGGCGCCCTGTTTGCCATCCGTCGCGAAATGGCGCGCACCCCCGCCCTCACTGTAACCCTGCCCAATATGGCCGATGAAGAATCGCTGATGTTAATGGTTAAGGGTTAATCATTATTTTCTTACCTTTGTGCTTTGGAATAAAAGAATACATGTATGGGAACAGGAATTTATGGTGCGATACCCGTCTGCTTTAGCTTTAAAGCACGCAACAGGTATTCGTGTGAAGAGAAGAAGGAGGGCAAAGCAGTAGCGGGTTATACCGCTATGAGCCACCCGCCGGTCAAATCGGTAAAGGTTGTCCTGTCGCTATAAATATATAATTGCTGCAAAAATCCCCCTCCCCATGAGAATATTAGATAAATTCATCCTCAGAGCCTACTTCGGCCCGATGGCGCTGACCTTTTTCATCGTCCTCTTTGTGCTGCTGCTGCAATTCCTGTGGGTATATATCGACGAGCTGATAGGAAAAGGGCTGTCGGTGGGTGTAATCTGCGAGTTTATGTTTTGGGCTATGGCGACGTCGGTGCCGCTGGCGCTGCCGCTATCGACCATGCTGTCGTCGATTATGACGATGGGCAGTTTTGGGGAGAATAACGAACTGCTGGCGATGAAAGCTATCGGTATCCCGCTGCAACGAATTCTGCGGCCGCTGATGGTGCTATCGGTGGTGATTAGTATCGGGGCGTTCTTCGCGGCGAATAACCTGATCCCCTTCGCCAATTTCCGCATCCGGACAACACTGTATGACATCAAGCAAAAGCGGGAGGAAATTAAAATCCCCGCCGGGGTATTCTATAACGGCATCGAAAACATTACCCTCTTCGTCAGTAGGCAGGACGAGAAGAGCGGGCTGATGTACGATATTATGTTCTACGACCACCGCGCCAAAAAAGGCAATACGAATGTAACCCTCGCCGATTCGGGTTACATCCGCCTGACGCAAAACAAACAGCATGTCGTTTTTACGCTGTACAACGGAGAAACTTACGAAGAGGGCGAACGCCGCTCGAAAACCGATACGGTATTCCCCTTCCAGCGGCGGCGCTTCAACGAGCAGGTCGTTCTGGTGCCGCTCGAAGGCTATGACTTCAAACGCAGCGACGGCTCCCGGTTTCGCAACGACGCCCAGACGCTCAACATCGTCCGCCTCTCGTTCCTCGAAGACTCGTTAGGCTCGCTGCTGACGGCCAACCGCGACCGGTTTGTGCGGACAATGTTCAGCGCAAGCTATATCCCTCGCGGCTTTGAGATGGATTCGGCAGCGCAGAGCCGCTATATCTATACTGCCCCGTTCGACTCGCTGTACGACGCCCTGCCGGTCGAAAAGCAACTCAAAGCCGCGCAGCAGGCCAAAAGCGGCATCGACAGGATGCTGACACAAGTTTCCGCCTTTATCACCGAACAGGAACAGAACCACTTTTCCTACCGGCGCATGCGTATCGAATGGAACAGCAAGTTCGCCCTCTCGATAGCCTGCCTGATATTCTTCTTTATCGGCGCGCCGCTGGGCGCTATCATCCGCAAGGGCGGGCTGGGGATGCCGACGGTCGTATCCATCTTCTTCTTTATTATCTATTGGGTGATCGACATTACCGGACGGCGGCTCTCGCGCGACGGCGCATGGGATCCAACGTTCGGCACATGGATCTCGACCTGCGTCCTGCTGCCCATCGGCATTTTCCTCACCTATAAAGCAACAACCGACTCCTCGCTGCTGAACGCCGACAAGTATGTGGCCGTGTTCAGGAAGATTTTCCGTCGCGTCAAACAACGGACAACAGACAACGGACAACGAACCATTAACCATTAATTAGTATGCCGCTTCGTATCGTATATATGGGTACGCCCGAATTTGCCGTAGCGCCGCTCAAAGCCCTGCTCGAGGGAGGCTACCGGATAGCCGGTGTCGTTACCGTACCCGACCGGCCGGCAGGCCGCGGACGCCATTTGCAGGCGCCGGCGGTCAAATCCTTTGCGCTGGCGCACGGACTGCCGCTGGCACAACCCGACCATTTACGCGACGACGACTTCCTCCGCCGCCTCCGTGAATGGCAGGCCGACGTGTTTGTCGTCGTCGCCTTCCGGATGCTGCCCGAAGCCGTGTTCTCGATACCGCCCTGCGGGACATTCAACCTGCACGCATCGCTCCTGCCGCAATACCGCGGCGCTGCGCCCATAAACAGGGCGATTATGAACGGCGAAAAGGAAACCGGCGTAACAACGTTTTTCATCGACCGAACGATGGATACCGGGCGCCTTATCTTCAGCGAACCGGCAACCATTGCCGACGACGAAAACGCCGGCCAGCTGCACGACCGCCTGATGGCGCTGGGCGCGCAGGTAGTGCTGCGGACGGTCAAGGCCATTGCCGACGGAACGGTACGCGCCACCCCGCAGGCCATCCCCGAAGGGGAGCTGAAAGTGGCGCCGAAGATTACGAAAGAAACACGGCAAATTGACTGGCGCCGGCCGGCGAAAGCCGTGTATAACCAAATCCGTGGACTGGCGCCGGCACCGGGGGCTACGGCCGGGCTGCAGGATATGAAGACGGCCACGACAACGGCCGTCAAAATCCTTGCGGCCACGTGCGACGATACGCCGCACAGCCTGCCGCCCGGCACTGTCCGGATGGACGGGCGGCGCGGCCTGAAAGTCGCATGCGGGGACGGGTTTATCGCCCTCGCCCGCCTCCAGCCGGCCGGCCGACAGCCGATGAGCGCCGCAGACTTCCTCGCCGGATTCCGCCATCCGGAACAGTACCGGATGACCTAAACCCTTTTATTCATTTCATTCTTTATTCATCCATGAAAGCAATAGCCCTGTTACGTGAAAATTTTAGCGTCTCGCTTACGGCGGTGCGCACGAACCGGCTCCGGACGGGTTTGACTATCCTCATTATTGCCATCGGCATCATGTCGCTGGTGGGTATCCTGACGGCCATCGACGCTATCAAAGGATCGATTACTACGAGCTTTAACGATATGGGGGCAAATACGTTTACCATCCAAAGCTGGGGGCAGCATTTCCAGATCATGAACAAGCGCATCCGTAAACGCAGTTACAGTTACATCTCCTACCAGCAGGCGATGGCATTTAAGGAACGCTATACGATTCCGGCAGCCGTGGCGGTTAATACGTGGGTAACGGGCAGCGCGACGGTCAAGTACGGCTCCGAACGCACCAACCCCAATATCGGCGTCGAGGCGACGAACGAAGACTACCTCCTTGCCGAAGGCCTCGAAATCGACCGGGGACGCAACTTTATGCCCTACGACATCGACAATGCCTCGTTTGTGGCTATCATCGGAAACGATTTGGTAACGACATTATTTAAGAATAAAAACCCAATCGACGAGCAGGTGATTCTCGCCGGCAAGCGTTACCGCGTCATCGGGACACTGAAGCCCAAAGGGTCGTCGGGCTTCGGCGGGAGCATCGACAGGCGGATGATTATCCCCGTGAGCAATGCCCGCAGCGTGTTCAGTGTGCCGAACCGGTCGTTTTATATGGAAATAATGCCCCTCAACCCCGCGCAGGCCGAAGCCGCTATCGAGGAGGCCGAAGGGCTTTTCCGCCTCATACGCCGCCTCGCACCGTACGACGAAACGGATTTCAATATCGACCGCAGCGATGCCATAGCCGAGATGCTTCTCGATTTTATGCGCTGGGCGACACTCGTGGCGGCCGTCATCGGCCTTATCACGCTGCTCGGCGCCGCCGTCGGGCTGATGAATATCATGCTCGTATCGGTCAATGAGCGCACCCGCGAAATCGGCACGCGCAAGGCCACCGGCGCGCGGTCGCGCACCATCAGGCAGCAGTTTCTCTTCGAGTCGATTGTTATCGGCCAATTGGGCGGGCTGCTGGGGATTGTGCTGGGCATACTCATCGGCAATGTCATTGCGGCGCTTATCGACGCCTCGTTTGTTATCCCCTGGCTTTGGATGCTGCTGGGGGTTACGCTCTGTTTTCTGGTCAGCATCGCCTCCGGCCTGATACCGGCCATCCGCGCCGCACGCCTCGACCCGATAGAAGCCCTGCGACACGAGTAAATTACGTTTTTAAGTATGAAGTATGAAGTATGAAGTA
>JAISXF010000106.1 GCA_031270845.1 Prevotellaceae bacterium | reverse complement strand
TGGGTCTTGGGTCTTGGGTCTTGGGTCTTGGGTCTTGGGTCTTGGGTCTTGGGTCTTGGGTCTTGGGTCTTGGGTCTTGGGTCTTGGGTCTTGGGTCTTGGGTCTTCATCATCTGTTTTTTTATATAAATAATTTTACTCTCGGTGCCCTTTATGCCTCCCTCTTCACGCCTCCTGCTTCACGCCTGCGCCGCAGCATCCGTTGTATCTCGCCCACCCAAAGCACCAGCGATGTACCGCCAACAATCAGCAGCCAGTGCGTGGCAGTGAGGGGAACCGTGCGGAACAGCGCACCGCCAAACTGAACAATGGCGATTTGCAATACGAAAATCAGCGCGGCGATGGTCAGGAACATGCCGCTTTGCTTCAGGTTATGGAAGGCCGAATGGCCGGTGCCGGTGCAGCGGGCATTGAATAAATTCCAGAATTGAAGCATCACAAATACCGAGAAAAAGACCGTCAGCTCATAGCCGGAAAGGTCGTTGCCATTATGACCGAACCATGCCAGCAGCCCCAGCAGGACAGCCAGAAAAATACCCGCCTGCGAGAGGATGGTTACGGTAATCCGGCGCGGAATAATGAACGCCGACGCCCGCCGCGGACGGTGCTTCATCAGCGTTTCATCGGGCGGTTCGGTAGCTAAGGCCAGCGCGGCGAAGGTGTCCATAATCAAATTAACCCACAGCATTTGAGTTACCGTGAGCGGCAGCTGCACCCCAATAAAGGGGCCGATGAACGCCACCAGCAGCGCGACCACGTTAATGGTCAGCTGGAATTGCAGGAAGCGCTGGATGTTGCGGTAGAGCGAGCGCCCCCAGCGCACGGCATTGACAATGCTGTTGAACGAATCGTCGAGCAGGATAATGTCGCTGGCGCTTTTGGCTACCGATGTACCGGTACCCATCGACAGGCCGACGTTGGCGTAGTTGAGCGCCGGGGCATCATTGACGCCGTCGCCGGTAACGGCTACGACATGCCGGTTGAGCTGGAGGAGTTTGACCAATCGCAGCTTGTCGCCCGGCCGGGCGCGCGACATAATTTTGATACGGCGTACGGCTTCGCGGGCTTCGTCGTCGGGAAGGGCGGCAAATTCACTGCCGGTGATATGCCGGTCGCCTTTTTCCGTCGTCTTCCAGAGGCCTATTTGTCGGGCTATTTCAATAGCGGTTACCGAGGTGTCGCCGGTTACGATTTTGACGCGGATGCCGGCATTCAGGCATTCCTTAATCGCATTTTCCACATCGGGACGGACGGGGTCGGTAATAGCCACGAAGCCGATGAATGTCATATTGGTCAGCAATCCGTCAAGCGGGCCGTTCTCGCCGGCTTCGGGTATCCGGTAGGCGAAGGCCAGCGTCCGCATGGCGCGTTCCTGATAGCTTTGCAGCTGCAGTTGTATGTTAGCCGGAAGGCTGGCCGGGTCGCATTGTCCCAAAATGATTTCGGGGGCGCCTTTGACAAAGATGTATTCCTCATCGCCGGCAAAGCGTGCACGAGTGGCCATGTATTTCTTTTCGGTAGTAAACAGCGACCGGTCAATGATGGTGGCTTGCTGGCGGATTTCGTTGTAGTCAATGCCGTGTTCATGGAGCCACTGGAGCAGGGCGCCTTCGGTGGGGTTGCCGACGGCGTGCGCGGCGCTCAAGTGGGCGGTGGTATTGACGGCAATCGACCGGCTGACGAGGACGTCAATGCCGGTGGGTACGGGTTGCAGCATGTAGCTGTCCTGGACGCGCATTTTATTTTGCGTCAGCGTACCGGTTTTGTCGGTGCAGATAACGGTGGTAGCGCCCATTGTTTCGCAGGCGTGCATTTTACGGACGAGGTTGTTGGTGCGCGTCATCCGGCGCATACTGTAGGCGAGGCTCAGCGTTACGCTCATCGCCAGCCCTTCGGGAACGGCTACGACAATCAGCGTTACGGCAATCATAAAATACGTAAGCAGCGTGCTGAACGTGTCGAGGGTGGGGGTAAAAGCCAGGTCGCCGTTGAGGTAATCGCGAAGCACTAATAATATAAAGGTACCGGCAGCGATAGTAACGCCGACTTTGCCGATAACATTGCTCAGGCGGTTGAGCTGTTTGTTGAGGGGTGTTTCTTCGCCGCTGATTTCGGTAGCGTCACGGGCGGTTTTTCCTATTTCGGTGGCATCGCCGACCAACGTTACCCGCATCACGCCCTGCCCTTCGGTGATGGTAGTGCTGCGCAGGACGGCATTGGGCGAGTAGGCGGTGATAAAGGCCTCAACCGGCTCGGCCGTTTTTTCCGACGGTAGCGACTCGCCGTTCAGGGTCGATTCGTTTACCGTAAGCGACATCGCTTCGAGCAGCACGCCGTCGGCAGGCACCTCGTCGCCCTGTTCGAGCAGCACAATGTCGCCGACAACAACGTCCCGCTTCGGTATCTCGAGCGGTTCGCCGTCGCGGACAACCTTCACCGCCGTTTCGTTATTCACCTGGTTGAGGATGTCAAATTCCTTGCTCGCCTTGTATTCATTGACAAAGGCGATGGTCGTAGCCAGCGCGACAGCCAGAATAATACCCAGCCCTTCGGTATAGGAGTTTTCAAAATAGCCGGCCACCAGAGCAATCAGCGCGGCCACAATGAGCAGGCGAATAATCGGGTCTTTGAATTTATCGAGCAGCAGTTTCCACCACGGCGTCCGCGGCGGCGGGGTCAAGAGGTTACTACCATGCGCTTCCCTGCTTCGGAGCGCTTCTTCTGAGGTCAGTCCGTTATATTTCATGTATCAATTCTTTTTGTAATTCTACTACTATGTCATTCTTGTCGTCATTGAGGACGACCGACAGTTTTTCACCGGGTTTGAGTTGCATACGGATAATGGCTTCCGCCAGGTTGTCTTCGAGGTACTTTTGGATAGCGCGTTTGAGCGGGCGGGCGCCGTACTGCGTATCGTAGCCCTGGGCGGCAATAAAGTTCTTGGCTTCGTCGGTAATTTCGACTTCATAGCCCGTTTGCCGGATGCGCCGGTAGAGGTAGCCGAGTTCAATATCAATAATTTTAAAGATGGCTTCGCGGTTCAGGGGGTTAAAGAGGATTTGTTCATCGACACGGTTGAGGAACTCCGGCGTAAATGTCCGCTGCAGGGCTTTTTCGATGATGCTGCGTGCGTTGTCGGCTATGCTTTCGCGCTTGCTCGCAGTGGCAAAACCCACGCCCTGCCCAAACTCCTTCAACTCGCGGCTGCCGATATTCGATGTCATAATCAGTACCGTGTTTCGGAAATCAACATGCCGGCCGTTGCTGTCGCTGAGCCGGCCTTCATCGAAGACCTGCAGCAGGAGATTGAAAATATCGGGATGCGACTTTTCGATTTCGTCGAGCAGAACCACCGCATACGGCTTGCGCCGGATGCGTTCTGTGAGCTGCCCGCCTTCGGAATAGCCCACATAGCCCGGCGGCGCGCCTATCAGCCGGCTCACGCTGTGTTTCTCCATGTACTCGCTCATATCAATACGTATCATGTTCTCGGACGAGTCAAAAAGGTATTCCGACAGTTCTTTGGCCAGCTGTGTTTTTCCGACGCCCGTCGGACCTAAGAAAATGAACGTGCCGATGGGTTTGTTCGGGTCTTTGAGCCCCGCACGGTTCCGGCGGATGGCACGTACGACCTTGTCGATTGCCTCGTCCTGCCCGATGACCCGCTTCTTCAGCTCGTCGCTCATTTTAAGCAGCCGGATACCTTCGGCTTCGGCAATACGGTGGATGGGTATGTTGGCAATCATCGACACCACTTCGGCTACCTGTTCGGCATCGACCGTTTCGCGGTTCTGTGCCTGTTCTTCCTTCCACTGTTGATGCGCCTGCGCCAGCGTCCGCTCCAGCGGTTCGGCTTGGGTGCGGAACTGGGCGGCCATCAGAAAATCTTTGTTTTTGACCGCCTCGCGTTTCTGTTCGCGAAGCGTATCGAGCTGCTGCTCGAGCGCGATAATCTCTTCCGGAACGGAGATATGGGCGATGTGCATCCGCGACCCGGCTTCGTCGAGCGCGTCGATGGCCTTATCGGGCAGGCAGCGGTCGGTGATGTACCGCTGCGTGAGCGCTACGCAGGCCTGCAGCGCTTCGGGCGTATAGCGCACGTTATGGTGCGCCTCGTAGCGTTCCTTAATATTATTGAGTATCTCAAGGGTCTCTTCGGGCGAGGTCGGCTCGACGATAATCTTCTGGAACCGCCGCTCGAGCGCCCCGTCGCGTTCGATGCTTTCGCGGTATTCATCAAGGGTGGTAGTGCCGATGCACTGCAGCTCGCCGCGTGCCAGCGCCGGCTTGAGGATATTGGCCGCATCGAGCGACCCGGCCGGCCCGCCGGCGCCTACAATCGTATGGATTTCGTCGATAAAGAGAATAATATTTGGCGCCTTCGTCAGCTCGTTGAGGATGTCTTTCATCCGCTCTTCAAACTGTCCCCGGTACTTTGTGCCGGCAACGGTCGATGCCACATCGAGCGCAATAATCCGTTTGTCGAGCAGTATCCGCGATACTTTCCGCTGTGCAATCCGCAGCGCCAGCCCCTCGACAATCGCCGATTTGCCGACGCCCGGCTCGCCAATCAGTATCGGATTATTCTTTTTGCGGCGGGTCAGGATTTGCGCCAGCCGTTCGATTTCCTTCTCGCGCCCCACCACGGGGTCTAACTTCCCCGCGGTTGCGAAAGCCGTCAGGTCGGTGCTGAAGCTGTCGATAACCGGCGTATCGGTTTTCTTTGCCGGCGCGCTTTTGGACGCGGCCGTCGGCTTGGGCGCCGAGGAGGGTTTCTGCGGGTATTCGTTGAACTCATCCTCTTCAAAATCGGTTTCATTTCTGGGCGGAACGACGGCGCTGCTCACATACGGAAAAATGCGCCGGTACGTAACCTTTTCTTTGGCCAGCAGCTGCCCGATGAGCGTCTTTTCATTCCGCGTCAGCGCCAGCAGCAGATGGATGGCCTCCGGCGCAGGGGCGCGCAGGAAAGCGCTTTCAATAAAGGCCTGGTGCAGGATATAATTCGCCATCTTGGAGTACATCAGCTTGTCGGCTTCGTTCATCGGAATGAGTTTGTCGGTACGGATGGCGTCTTCCAGCCGCTGCTTGAGCGTGCCGGCATCAATACCCAGCGCGGAGAGTATCTTCACAGCCCTATTTTCTTCATGCCGGAGGATGCCCAGCATAAAATGTTCCGGTTCTACCAGATAATTCCCCAGCCGCATGGCTTCTTCGCGACTGTAATTAATAATGTGATTGACTTCGGCAGACAGTGTCAGGTTCATTTGTGCATAATTTTGTGGTGCAAAGATACGCTTATTTTTTGAAAACAGATAATAGAACATAGACGAAAGAACATGGACGGAAGAACATGGACGGAAGACGTTTTTTTAATTACGAATTACGAATTACGAATTACGGTTTTAATTATCTAAAATCTAAAATCTATGTTCTCACGTCCATGTTCTCACGTCTATGTTCTCTTGTCTATGTTCTCTTGTCTCACATGTACTATTTTCTTCTCTGCGAAGAAGGGGTCGGGGAACCATTGGCTGACGGGCGTTACGGATACCGCCGAAGGGCTTATATGACACTGCGCGACAAGCCCGGCAAGCTCGGCGGAAAGGTCGCCGCCTTTTAAACAAATCAGCCCGCCGACGGCGGAGCTTCCCGACGCCGCGGGGATTAGCCTGCCCGACATCCATCGCACCAGCGCCGGCAACGGCGCTACGGCACGGGTAAGCGCCACGTCGAAGCGCTGCCGGAGCGTCTCAACCCGGGCGTGCACAACGGTTACATTGGCCAGCTGCAAAGCATCGGCGACAGCGCGGACAACGGTTATCTTTTTCCCGATTGAATCGACCAGCGTAAAATGGCTCTCGGGAAACAGCACCGCGAGGGGAATTCCCGGAAAGCCGCCGCCGGTGCCGACATCAAGCACCTCCGCCGACGGCGCAAAAGAGCCGTAGCGGGCAATGGCCAGCGAATGCAGCACATGCCGCAGGTAAAAATATTCCATATCCTTTCGGGAAATAACATTAATCCGGCTGTTCCACTCCGCATACAGCGGCTTAAGTTGCGCCAGTTGCGTTAACGGCCATCCGGCGATAGCCGGAAAAAAAGAAGTGATAAGCCTTACATCGTCCATGTGCGGCGGGTTCGATGGCGCTGGAAGACGGCCAGCAGAAGCAAATAGAAATGATAGCCCACCCCCGCGATGTCCCACAGCCAGCACATCAGCAGCAGGCCTTTTTCGCCCAGCCGCGACTGCGACCGCAGGAAGACGGCGGTAATGCCCGCCAGCCGAAGCAGCACAAGCCCCGCCGGTATCGCCAGCAGCGCCGGCCGGTCGGCGCACAGTACGGCGGCGGCGGCAACCGAGGCGAAAAACAGCAACCGGCACAGGCTCTCGGCAGTGGCCGGATAATACGGGCCATGGTCGTTCAACCGAAGCGACCGCCATTCATTGACCCGCCGGCGCGTCCAGCCCCTCGCAGTGCAGCGTCGCTGCGCTACGGTGGTGGTCGCCGCCCCCATCGCCACGGCGACATTCGCGCGCGTCGCCACTTTGCCGACAAACACAATATCTTCGCGCAGATGACCGCCGACCCGCACATCAAAACCACGATTTGCGAAGAACAGCTCGCGGCGGTAGGCCAGGTTGCGGTTATCGGCCATGCAGGGGCGTTTGCGTAAAGCGCAGCCGGAATAGTACAGCGCCTGTATAAGATGGTCGGCACGGATCCATTTCGGGGCATCGGCCAGCAGCGTATAGCCTGCAACAAGCTCCGCCGTACCGGTAAAATAAGACTGCATCGCGCGCAGATACCGGCGCCCCGACGGCCGGCAATCGACATCGGTAAACAGCAGCCAGTCGTAGCGCGCGGCTTTGATACCTACGCCCAGCGCCATTTTCCGGTCAGCCCTCGAGACCCCGTCGCGGATCGTCCGCCAAACCAGATGCCGGTACTTCGCACAGAGCGCCGGCATCCATTCCGAATCATCCTCCAGCAAATCATCGACCACCACCACCTCAAAGCGCGGGTAGTCCTGTTCGAGCCACGCCGGCAGGTTCGCCGGCAGCTGTTCGTAGCCGTGCTGCGCCGAAATGATAATCGACACGCCGGGCAGCTCCCCGTCCGCTGCTTCTGCCGTTTTTGCCGGCAACCGGCATCGGGCTATCCGCCCGAACACACGCCACCAGTACGCCGCCTGCACCACGAAAAAAACCGCCGACGCAAGGAGCATCAACGCTTGTATAGTAGATATTGTATTAATCATTCGTCCTTATTTTATCCGACCCCCTGAGGCTCCGGTCGGGAAATGAGCGGGCAAAGGTACAATAAAAAATAAATTACGAATTACGGATTACGGCATCCGGCATCCGCCGGATGAATTACGAATTACGAATTACGAATTACGGCTTGCGCCGGATGAAATATGCATTACGGCTTCCGCCGGATAAAATACGGATTACGGATTAGGAAGAAGCATTGCTGCAAGTCGGAGTTGACCCTCCACTGGGGGAAGAAGCATTGCTGCAAGTCGGAGTTGACCCTCCACTGGGGGAAGAAGCAATGCTGCAAGTCGGAGTTGACCCTCCACTGGGGGAAGAAGCATTGCTGCAAGTCGGAGTTGACCCTCCACTGGGGGAAGAAGCATTGCTGCAAGT
>JAISXF010000080.1 GCA_031270845.1 Prevotellaceae bacterium | reverse complement strand
ATTTTGCTTTTTACTGCAAAACTACTTCAATTCAAATCAAAAAATCAAAGAACGCTTATATATATTTATATATAAATAATTTATAAGTGAAATTTATAAATTAACGCAACAACAGAGATTGATGATTGATAATTTAATTTCGTACTTTTGCAGGGTAATTTTTAATAAACACCACTATGAAATCATTCCCTGTCATTGTAACAAGCCTGATTTTGGCACTATCCACGAATGCACAGGCGCAGGGCGCTGATACGACGGTAAATAATGCGCCGAAGAATGATGTACCGAGGACAGAGTGTTCCCTGTCGGCTCATCTGGGATATTCCCGATTGCTTGAAGAGGCCGTCGGGCTTTCCAATGCTTCGAAAGGACACAATAATAAATTACGTTCGATGTTTGCAGCCGACCTGCAATTTGAAGTCCGCATAGCCTGGTTTAGCTGCGGGGTACTGTTTCTGTCGTATGTATCAATCGGCAGCACAGAACATACTACCGACAGAGTAGCCATCTATTCCTTCATGCCGCAATTCGGCTTCTATATCATAAAGCCCCAGCCATCGCGAATAGCCGTAAAAATGCAGACCGGCATGGGCTATGCAATATATGAAAACAACAGTACGGTTTTTGGACAAAAACGCCTCGCACACCAAAATTGCTTCGCTATGAGCTCATCATTAAGTGGTCTCTACCGCCTGTCTTCACACCTGAGCCTGTCGCTCGAAGCAAGGTATTTCGCAAGCGGACACATGCACTTCAATGTCAATTACCACGAACAATCGTTTATCGTATATCAACCGTTTTTACTCTTGCAAGTCGGCATCATGGCCGGCGTAAATTATACTTTTTAACTAAATAATATATCATGAAAAAGCTTTTTATCTTTTTAGCAGCGGCGGTTTTATTGAATAACTGCATCAGCTGTCGGTATGAAGACATAGGCATAGACGTGTCGGTACTGCCCGAAGAAACAGCCACCGGCCAAAAGACCTTCGGCTGTGTAATAGATGGCTGGGTATATGTTGGCGGACGCTATTATGCTTTTGATGACGACAACTATCGTGGTGATACGGTATATGGGTATCATCACGAACAGTATTCCATTTTATTTCGTCATTACCCGGAACAGAATCAAATGAATGTCTTTGTGGTGGTACTGCCGGGCGACAGTTTCGACATATTGTTTAAATTAAACAACCCGGTGGAAGGCGCCCAGTGTACCGTAACCGACGTTTCTTTCGGCAGCGAGTCCCTGCCCGACGGAGTCGCTTTTATTACGCGCTTCGACACCGAACGGCATATCATCAGTGGCCGCTTTGAATGCGGCAACCGCCTTACTCACGGACGGTTTGATGTCGCATACTACGACTGATAGACAATCCCGAATCATATAAATCCCGGCAGCGGCTATCATTGATATTGACAGGCTGATTTCTGTGCAGGGTGTGGTTCATTGTCCGAAGGATAACACCTCTAACGGCGGTAACTCCTTAAAAAAATCGTACCTTTGCATCCATCTTATAATAATATGGCAACCGAACATTCCATTCAACAGAAGCATTATGCCGAAACGCCGCTGATGAAGCAGTATATGGCTATTAAGGCAAAGCATCCGGATGCAATTCTGCTGTTCCGGGTAGGCGATTTCTATGAGACCTTCGGCGAAGACGCTATCCGTGCCAGCGAAATTCTGGGCATTACGCTGACCCGCCGTGCCAATGGCGCTGCGGCGTTTGTCGAACTTGCCGGCTTTCCGTATCATGCCATTGATACGTATTTGCCGAAGTTAGTGCGCGCCGGGCAGCGCGTCGCTATCTGCGACCAGCTGGAAAACCCGAAGCTGACGAAGAAAATCGTCAAGCGGGGCGTTACGGAGCTCGTTACGCCCGGCGTGGCCTATAATGATCATGTACTCTCGCACCGTGAAAATAATTTTCTCGCCTGTGTGCATATCGACAGTCCGTGCGCCGGCGTGGCATTCCTCGATGTATCGACCGGCGAGTTCCATGTAGCGCAGGGCGGCGTGGAATATATCGATAAGCTGCTGTCGAACTATGCGCCGAAGGAGGTGCTTTATCAGAAAGGACGGGAGCAGCCCTTTGCGGAAGCGTTCGGGACAAAATATTATACCTACAAGATGGACGACTGGTCGTTTTCAGCCGAAGCGACGCACGACAAGCTGCTGAAGCATTTCGGTACGGCGTCGCTCAAGGGCTTCGGCATCGACGGCATGACGGCGGGCATTGTGGCGGCGGGCGCTATCCTGTTCTACCTCGATCTGACGCAGCACGACCGCCTGAAGCATGTGGCGGCTATTTCGCGTGTCGATGAGGATAATTATGTGTGGTTGGATAAATTTACCATCCGCAATCTGGAGCTTTTTGCAGCGGCCAATGAAAATGCCCGGACGCTGATTGATGTAATCGACAAGACCGTCTCGCCGATGGGTGCGCGGCTGCTGAAGCGCTGGGTGGCGATGCCGCTCAAGGACATGCAGCTCATCAACGCACGCCTCAATGGGGTCGATTATTTCCTGCAGCACGCCGGCGACAGGGAGCAGCTGACGGCTCGCCTCTATGAAATCGGCGATTTGGAACGCCTGATATCCAAAGCCGCCACCGGACGGATTCTGCCCCGCGAGGTCATGCAGTTGAAAAAAGCCCTGACGGCTGTCAAGCCGATTAAGGAATATTGCCTTTCGGCGCAGGACTCCACGCTGCAGACCATCGGCGAGCAGCTGCAGCTCTGCGAAAGTATGCGCCGGCGGATTGCGCACGACCTGGCGCCCGAACCCGCCAACCAAATCGGGAAGGGTACGGTAATCGGCGACGGCGTGAACGAGGAATTGGACGAGCTGCGCCGTATCTCGCGGCACAGTAAGAATTACCTGCTGGAAATACAGCAGCGCGAGGCGGCACGTACGGCCATCCCGTCGCTAAAGGTGAGTTTCAACAATGTATTCGGGTATTATATCGAAGTGCGCAATACGCATAAGCATAAGGTGCCGGCCGACTGGATACGCAAGCAAACCCTCACCGACGCGGAGCGATACATCACGCAGGAGCTTAAAGAGTACGAAGAGAAAATCCTCGGCGCCGAAGAGCGAATCCTCGCCATCGAACAGCAGCTGTTCAACGAGCTGGTAACATCGCTGCTCGATTATATGGCGCCCATACAGCATAACGCCTCGCTTATTGCGCAGCTCGACTGCCTGCTGTCGTTTACCGCTGTCGCCGTCGGCAACGGCTACTGCAAGCCGGTCGTCAATGCCGGTTATGCAATCGACATCAGGCAGGGGCGGCATCCGGTTATCGAGCGCCTGCTGCCGGCGGACGAGACGTACGTGGCCAACGATGTGCAGCTCGATAACAGCGAGCAGCAAATTATCATCATCACCGGCCCGAACATGTCGGGGAAAAGCGCCCTGTTGCGGCAGACGGCGCTCATTGTGCTGCTGGCGCAAATCGGCAGTTTTGTGCCTGCCGAAGCCGCCACTATCGGCGTCGTTGATAAGATTTTTACGCGCGTCGGCGCGTCGGACAATATTTCGCAGGGCGAATCGACCTTTATGGTCGAGATGAACGAATCGGCCAGTATCCTGCATAACCTCTCGCCGCGCTCGCTGATTCTGCTCGACGAAATCGGGCGCGGCACCAGCACCTACGACGGCATCTCGATTGCCTGGGCGATGGTCGAATATATTCACGAGCATCCGTCGGCACGCGCCAAAACGCTTTTTGCGACCCATTACCATGAACTGAACGAAATGGAAGAACACTTTGCGCGGGTGAAGAACTACAACGTGTCGGTGCGCGAAGCCGACAACCGCGTAATATTCCTCCGCAAGCTGCAGCGCGGCGGTGTCGAGCACAGCTTCGGCATTCACGTCGCGCGCATGGCCGGTATGCCGGCGCAGGTTGTCGGGCGTGCCGACGAGCTGCTCAAAGAGCTGGAAGCGCAGCGCCATTCGCCCGCCTCCGACACCGACGCCCCCGCAAACAAGCCCGCCAAAGCGCCTTCCCCGTCGGGGAAAATATTGGGAGGCGCCATGCAGCTATCCTTCTTCCAGCTTGACGACCCGGTACTCACGCAAATCCGCGACGAGCTGCATCGCCTCGACATCAACACCCTCTCGCCCCTCGATGCCTTCGACAAACTGAGAGAGATAAAAAGAATAGTGAACGGTTAACGGTTAACGGTTATAAAAAGGATGCTGAATTACATTTGGACCGGTTTTTTTCTGATAGCGTTTGCCGTGGCGATTGTCCAAGCGGCGTGCGGCGATGCGGGCGTGTTCGGGCGGATGATGGACAGCCTCTTCGCCATGGCGCGCATGGCCGTGATGGATATTGCGCTGCCGCTGACAGGCATCATGGCCTTATGGCTGGGCTTTATGAATATCGGCGAGCGGGCGGGGGCGGTACGGTGGCTCTCGCGGGTCGTGGCGCCCTTCTTCAGCCGCCTGTTCCCCGAAATCCCCAAAGGCCATCCGGCCTCCGGGCAAATCATTATGAACTTTTCGGCAAACATGCTCGGGCTTGATAATGCCGCCACGCCATTAGGTCTGAAAGCCATGCACAGCCTGCAGGAACTTAACCCCGACAGGCAGACGGCGTCGAACGCTCAAATCCTCTTTCTGGTACTTAACACTTCGTCGCTGATGGTGATTCCGATAAGCATCATCGCCCAGCGCGCCATCCTCGGCGCCGCCAACCCGACGGACGTGTTTTTGCCGATACTTATAGCCACCTACGTGTCGTCGCTGGCAGGGCTGATTATCGTGGCCGTCAAACAAAAAATCAACCTCTTTCACCCCGCTGTTTTCGGGTGGGTCGGCGGCATCACCGCCGTGCTGGCCGCGCTGGTATGGTACTTCTCGACCCTCACCCCGCAACAGATGAGCGACCTCTCGACACTGATCAGCAGCACCGTTATTATCGGGCTTGTCGTCGCCTTTATGGTGGGTGCGTGGATTAAGAAAGTGCCGGTGTTCGACGCCTTTGTCGATGGCGCCAAAGACGGCTTTGGGGTGATGCTGAAAATTATTCCCTACTTAGTGGGGATGCTGGTCGGTATTGGCGTATTCCGGGCGTCGGGCGCGATGGACTACCTCACCGGCGGCCTTGCGTGGTGCGTTGCCTCGGTCGGGCTTGACACGGCCTTTACCGACGCCCTCCCCACCGCCCTGATGAAGCCTTTAAGCGGCAGCGGCGCCCGCGCCATGATGGTCGAAAGCATGGCTGCCAATGGCGCCGACAGTTTCGTCGGGCGCCTCTCGTGCATTTTCCAGGGCGCTGCCGACACCACCTTTTATATTGTCGCGCTTTATTTCGGGGCGGTAGGCATCCGCCGCACCCGCTACGCCATTACCGCCGGCCTGCTGGCCGACCTGGCCGGAATCGTCGCCGCCATTATCGTGGCCTATCTGTTCTTTGCGTAAAGCCTTTCATCTTTTGCATTCATCTTTTGAAAGGATGAAAGGACAATCGTCCATTATTCATTGTCAATTCCCCTTCAGCCAGTCGTAGCCTTTTTGTTCTACTTCGAGCGCCAGCTCTTTGCCGGCGGTTTTGACGATGCGGCCGTTGTAGAGGACATGGACGATGTCGGGCACAATATAATCGAGCAGGCGCTGGTAGTGGGTGATGACAATAAAGGCATTGTCGGGGCGTTTCAGTTTATTGACTCCTCCGGCGACAATCCGCAGGGCGTCGATGTCGAGGCCGCTGTCGGTTTCATCAAGGATAGCGAGGGTGGGTTCGAGCATGGCCATCTGGAAAATCTCGTTGCGTTTCTTTTCGCCGCCCGAGAAGCCGACATTGACGCCGCGCGTCGAAAAGGTAGGGTCCATTTCGACAATGGCCATTTTTTCGCGCATTAATTTCAGGTATTCGGAGGCCGAGAGGGTCGGCAGCTGGCGGTGTCGGCGGTGCTCGTTCAGGGCTGCTTTCATAAAATTGACATTGCTCACGCCCGGTATTTCGACCGGGTACTGGAAGCCGAGGAAGAGGCCTTCGTGCGAGCGTTCTTCGGGTGGCATGGCCAGCAGGTCGCGCCCGTTGAAGGCTACGCTGCCGGCGGTAACGGCGAACGTGTCGCGCCCTGCCAGCACGGCCGCGAGGGTGCTTTTCCCCGACCCGTTCGGCCCCATAATGGCATGTACTTCACCGGCGCCGACGGCAAGGTCGATGCCTTTCAGTATTTCCCTGTCCTGGATGCCGGCGTGCAGGTTTTTTATTTCTAAAAGCATCGTTAAAAATAATTATCGTACTCTTTGCCGGCAAGCCCGTTGTATTGGCGGTAGTACTGCCGCAGCTCGCGCGCCCGTGTCTGCAGGTCTTCGTTCAAGACCGGCGACAGCGACAGCGACAGCAGGCGCAGGGTGCGCAGGTTGATGCCCAGGGCGTCGCCCTGTGTCTTGGCGTTGCTGAAGAAGTGCAGGTTTTGTTCCAGCTCGTCGAGAATGTCCGACGCGATGGCGTTGGCTTTGTCGGTTTGGCCGGCCATGGCATACAGCTGGGCGATGAGCACTATCGACCGGTCGTTCGATTCCCACTGGCTGGTGATGTAGGGGATGGTATGGCGGGGCATGATTTCCATCACGCGGTCGAGCAGGGCGACGTTTTTGGCCGTGTCGCCGGTGGCGGCAAACGAGTAGGCAATATTGCTGTACATATTGCGGATGCTGATAATTCCCGACAGGGTAAAGAAAATATTATTGTCAATCCACACGTCGGGGTCGTTCATATTGCCCCAGCGATAGACATCCATCAGGCGGTGGTACATCGTATCCCTGTCGAGCATCGACTGCGAGGCGGCGGTTCGGAACGGGGTCAGGCGGTGGGCAAAGCCTTCGTACTGGAGGTAGTCGCGCAGGCCGAGGTCGGTATCGCCGCCCATGCCGACGAAGTATATCGGGCGTTCCCAGTCGTTGTTGGCCAGCAGGTCGAGAATCATCATTTCGGCTTTCAGGAGGCCGTTTTTCTTTTCGGACAGGGTGATGGTGATGGTATCGGGAATCCGGTGGGCATTTTCGGGTTTCACCGTGCCGTTTTTCAGAACATTTTCCTTATTTACCGGAATCGTAAAACGGCGGGTCGGGAAGTACGATTCTCTCTCGCCCTGGTTGGTTCGTATCTTCGCCCGCGGGTCGGCAACGAAACCCATCACTTCCTTAAGGTCATACGGCTCATTGAGCCGGTCATAAATAAAAATATAATCATTAACCCCAAGGTAATTATCACGCGGCAGCTTAAACGGCACCGGCGGCGAGTCGTACTGCCGGCGTTTCATCTGGTCGATATACCAGTCGGAATTGAGCAGGCTGGTATTGACCACCCGCACATCGGTACGCACCCCCTCGACCTCCTGAATATACCACAACGGGAAGGTGTCGTTATCGCCGACGGTAAAAATAATCGCATCCTTTTCGCAGGACATAAAATAATTGTACGCAAAGTCGCGGGCGATGTAGCGGTTGCTCCGGTCGTGGTCGTCCCAGTTGACCGCCCCCATCTGCACCGGCACGATGATGCAGGCAGCGCTGGCGAGCGCCGCCGCTGCGATAGCCGGCATCCCTTTCCGTAAAAAACGGTACACGGGCATCACGCCCAGCCCGACCCATAAGGCAAAGGCATAGAACGAGCCGGCGTAGGCATAGTCGCGTTCGCGCGGCTGCATCGGGTCCTGATTCAGATAGACGACAATCGCCGCGCCGGTGAGCACAAACAGCGCCCCGACGACCAGAAAGTTCCGCTTGTCTCTCGACAGCTGGCTAAAGAACCCCAGCAGCCCGAGCAGCAGCGGCAGCATATAATAATGATTGCGCGCTTTGTGGTTGGCCAGGAAAGGCGGCATCTCATCGACATTCCCCAGCCGCGCCTTATCAATAAAAGGTATCCCGCATTCCCAGTTACCGTAGTAGCTCTCGCCATGTCCCTGAATATCGTTCTGCCGACCGGCGAAGTTCCACATAAAATAGCGCCAGTACATATAGCCCAGCTGGTAATCGAAGAAATAGCGCAGGTTTTCGCTTTGCGTGGGCATGCGTTTTTCGGTACCCGCCACCATTTTGCCGCGCCCGCCGCCGGTCATGTACTCTTCATACAGATCGACATGCGACGCCTTCGAGCTCCACATGCGCGGAAAGAGCATCGTATAGCGCTTGTCCCACTCAGGCTGCGACATGCCCTCAATGGTTACATACCGCCCATCTTTTTTGGCATATATCGGATTATCCTTGTAGCCCACGGCCGGCGTAACAAACGTCTGCCCCTTCAGCAGCGGCGAGGTGCCGTACTGCTCGCGGTTGAGGTAATAAAGCAATGAAAAGGCATTATCGGGCTGGTTTTCGTTGGTCGGCGTCCCGGCCGACGAGCGGATGACAATCATCGCAAACGACGATACGCCGATAATAAACACCGTCAAACAAAGCAGCGCCGTGTTCCAGAACACCTTCCCCTTTCGATACGACGCATAAAGCCCCCACGCCAGCAAGGCACACAGCCCCGCCATAAAGAAGACCGTGCCGGTATTGAACGGCAGTTTGAAGACATTCACAAACAGCAGGTCGAACCAGCCGGCGACGCGCGGAAGCAGCGGTATGAGCAGCATCGTAAAGCCCAGCAGCGCCACCGAGACCAGCAGCGTCAGGATAACGCCCCGCACCGAAACCGTATATTTTTTAAAATAATAAATCAGCGCAATCGCCGGTATCGCCAGCAGGTTCAACAGATGCACGCCAATCGACAGCCCCATCAGGTAGGCGATAAGCACTAACCAGCGGTTGGCGTATTTCTCGTCGGCCTCCTCTTCCCAGCGCAGTATTGCCCAAAACACCACCGCCGTAAAGAGCGACGACATGGCATACACCTCAGCCTCGACGGCCGAAAACCAGAACGTATCGGAAAACGTATATACCAGCGCCCCCACCGCGCCGGCGCCCATCACGGCAATGATATTCCCCGTCGTAAGCGTTTCCTGCCGGCGTTCGACGATGCGCCGCGCCAGATGCGTGATGCTCCAGAACAGGAACAGAATCGTGAATGCGCTGCACAGCGCGCTCATGGCGTTAATCATCATCGCCACCGACGATGTCGGGACGAACATGCTGAAAAACCGCCCCAGAAGCTGGAACACCGGGTTGCCCGGCGCATGGCCGACCTCGAGTTTATACGACGATGCGATAAATTCGCCGCAGTCCCAAAAACTGGTTGTCGGCTCAATAGTCAGCAGATAGGTTACGGCGGCCACGGCAAAAACAGCCCAGCCGGTCAGATTGTTGATACACTTAAATTGCTTCATTATGTAATGATTGGTTCGATGATTTGAAATGCTCTATTAATTTACAGGCGGCAAATTTACTCAAAATTTTTGAATATTGGACATCGGAAACTACGAATTTAATACGAATTAAGAACAACGAATTAAATACGAATTACGAATTACGATAATCTCCCTTCATACAAAAACAGCGAGGGCGAACCGATTGGTTCGCCCTCGCTGCCATACTTCATGCTTCATACTTCATACTTCATACTTCATACTTCATACTTCATACATTCGCTTTCAGCTGCTCCACTTCCTGCCGGTGCTGTTCGACAGCGCGCACACGTTCTTCAAACTCCTCGTGATGCTGGCGGTCGAGGATGGCGAGCAGATCGACGGTGTTGAGCGGCATCGAAAATGTCGGCTGGCTGCCGAACAGCGGCGTGTCGTTCACATGTCTTAAAAAGGCCGCCTTGATGGCAAACTGCTTGCCGCGAGACTCTCTCGGCATGTAAATGTCGGTGTGCAGGCGGGTGGTGAGCTGGCGGACGACTTCCGTCGTGCCGTCGGAGGCGTAAATGACTATTATGGCGTTTTTCACGCCATGAGGCCAGCCATGCTGTACTAAAGCCGCATTTTCACCCGCCGACTGGTCGATGACCACGCGGATAGCGTCTTCGTTCAACACCGTTACCTTCACTTCGGCCTTCACGTTGGTGGCTTCGACGCGTTCATGATTTCCGCCGTTTTCGCCGGGAAGCAGGAACCCGAGCGCATGGATATTTTCCTCTGTCAATACGCCCGCCGCATACTGGCCGTAAGCCCACAGTTTTATCTGTGTCAGGCACAGCCCGACGGCCTGTTTAAGCGCAACGTTGCGGTGGCTGCGGTCGAGCGGCGAAGCCGCCGGTGTGCGGCAGAAGACAATCAACGTCCGCAGCTCGTCGCGGAACGCTTTAATTTCCGCCAGCAAGTCGGCCGGAATAACCCACGTCGGCTGGTTGGCGACAATGAGGTTGACAAGGTTGTCAATATTGGCGAACTGTTCGTCGATACTGCCGTGCCATCGTCGGGTGTAGGCCAGCAGAATTTCGGTAATAGGCCCGCTCGCAACCAGTATTACGGCAATAGTAACACCGCTGCCGAGGCCAAAAAGGAGTTCTGTTTCCAGCTGGAAAAGGAACGTAACAACGCCGATTATCATGCCGGCGACCTGAGTCAGGATTTCGAAAATTTGTAACATAATGTTAATTTTTAAATTGTTTATAAATAGTGTTGATTTATTTTCATGTATTTTTGAAAGAGAACCACGTACCGGATGAAGTTCATCCCGTACCGGATAGGGTTCATCCGGTACGGGATAGGGTTCATCCCGTACGGGATGAAGTTCATCCGGTACGGGATAGGGTTCATCCGGTACGGGATAGGGTTCATCCCGTACCGGATGAAGTTCATCCGGTACGGGATAGAGTTCATCCGGTACGGGATGAAGTTCATCCGGTACGGGATAGGATTCATCCGGTACGTGGTTCTCTTTACTTTTTCACTTTTCCCCGCATATTTCGGCATGGCGGGTGTGCCTTTTGAACGCAGCAACGCAAAAGCGCAAGGAAGGATATGTAGGAGATGGGGGAGCATGGGGGGGATTATTGATTTTTGACGCAGACAACCTCATACGGTTCTGTATTGGAACCACAGTTAACACCTAGCTGACAAACACCAGTAGAAGCATTCATGTTCCAATTAAAGGCACGGTAGCGGGGTTCTATACTAGTAGGACAAACTACATTAGACTGCCACCACCAATATGTCGTAGTACAAGGAGTTCCCGATTGTGTTAGAAAACAGCGCAGTTCCTCTTGTGTTGGCAGTCGCCAGCCAACCGCTCCGCCGTCTAAATTTTGACAGGAGGTATTGGCATTGGGCCATGTCATCGCACCAATACGACGGAAATATCTGTTTCCAACACCACTACAGGAGTAGAGCGTACAATTACAGCAGGGATAACACGTACCGCTGCAGTTTGCCAGCCCGCTCGCACAGCCGCAGGCAGAAGATCCTCCATTACCGCCCGGTCCATTAATCGTCCCGGTAACGGCGCCGGTATAGCCGCTGTAGCAGGTGGTGCCGGAGGCAGTGGTGTAGGAGCGCACGTAGGCTGTGTAGCCGCCGGCGCCGGTGCCGGCGTATTTCGGGTTCCCCTGGCCGGAGCAGGCGCCTGTCCAGTCGTACGCGCCGCTGCCGCCCGAAGCGGAGAATGTAAGGTAGTTTCCCTGACATACAGATCCGGGGGTAGGCAGTCCCGGAGTGCCGGGCGTAGCCACAATCGTACCGGTAACGGCGCCGGTATAGCCGCTGTAGCAGGTAGTTCCGGAGGCGGTGGTGTAGGAACGCACGTAGGCCGTGTAGCCGCCGGCGCCGGTGCCGGTGGTCTTCGTAGTGCCGGTGCCGCTAAAGACCCCTGTCCAGTCATAATTGCCACTGCCGCCCGAAGCGGTAAAGGTAATGGCCGAGCCGGAGCATTTCGGGCCGTTCTGTACTAAGCCCGGAGTGCCGGGCGTGGCTACAATCGTACCGGAAACGTCGCCGGTATAGCCGCTGTAGCAGGTGGTGCCGCCGCCGGTGGTGTAGGAGCGCACGGCAGCGGTGTAGGTGTTGGCAGCGGTGCCGGTGGTCTTCGTGGCGCCGTCGCCGCTGAAGGCGCCCTTCCAATCCAGGCCGGTAGCGCCCGCAGGCACTGAAGCGGTAAAGGTAATGGCCGTGCCGGAGCATGTCGGGCCG
>JAISXF010000046.1 GCA_031270845.1 Prevotellaceae bacterium | reverse complement strand
CGCAATGGTGGACATTAACAAATGCCTGTATAAAATATATCGTAGATTTTTTGGCGGAACATCCCGGCTATGTAAAATATTTCAAATACACGCATATTCCCGACGAGATGTTTTTCCATACGATAATAGCCCATTCTGCTTTTTCGGACAAAGTGCAAAATGATAATTTGCGTTGTGTCGTTTTCGACGGCGAAAAATCCAATCCCAAAGTATGGACGATGGCAGACAAAGATACCTTGCTTCAATCGCCGGCTTATTTTGCACGAAAATTTGATTTGTCGATAGACGGCAATATTATTGAGTTTCTAAAATCATCAAATAAATGAATGAATCGTTGAAACTGTCGGTCGTTATTTGCACCTACAACCGTAGCGATTGTATCCTTGATGCACTGCACAGTTTAGTGCGGCAAACCTTGCCGCGCAACCGTTTTGAGGTATTGCTCATCAACAATAACAGCGCCGACGCCACAGAAAGTCTTTGTAAAAATTTCGCGCAGCAGACGCCCGCATTTAATTACCGTTACATTGTCGAAACCCGGCAGGGGCTTTCGCACGCCCGCAACCGCGGCATTGCCGAAGCCGCCGGCGATGTTATCGTTTTCATGGACGACGACGCCGTGGCAGAGCCCGATTATCTGGAAAAAATGGTTGCTTTTTTCGAGCAAACACCCGGTGCGGCAGCCTGCGGCGGCCGTATTTATCCCCGTTTCGAGAGCCGACGCCCGCGCTGGATGTCGCATTTCCTGCTGTCGCTCACCTCTTCGATTGATTTGGGGAATAAGGTCTGCGTTTTTCGGCGTCGGCAGTTTCCTGTGGGAGCAAATATGGCGGTACGGCGCGATATATTTAACCAATATGGTAAATTCAATCCCGATTTGGGACGTAAAGGCAACAGCTTGGACGGGGCAGAAGAAAAAGATTTCTTTTACCGCCTGATGGCGGCGCGGGAGAAAATATATTATGTACCCGGAGCCATTGTGCATCATTACGTCCCCGACCGCCGGCTTACGTTCGACTTCTTCCGGCGGCAGGCGCTGGGCATCGGCAAGAGCGAGCGCATCCGTGCCAAAAGCGTATCCGCTGCGGAATACGTAAAAAGTATTATCCGCGAAGGGTTCAAATGGGGCGTCAGTGTTGTGTTATTGCTGTTTTATTTGCTTACGCTGCGTCCCGCAAAAGCGGTGCGGCTGCTGGTGTTCCGTTGGTATGTGAGCAAAGGATTGTTATTTTAACCGTCGCCGGCGCGTTACATAAACGCTTGCCAGGCCGATTTCCAGACCGGCCATCATCCTAAAAAGACCGGCTTTTTTTTCCCTTTTTCTTAAAATGTAATGATTATTGTTTATGTAAAATTATAATCAGGGTGCGAGGATATAAAAATTATATGCTATTTTGAAAAACCCACGCGCGCGATAAAAAAAATCTCGCGCGAGATAAAAATTATCTCGCGCGAGATAAAAATAATCTCGCGCGAGATAAAAATAATCTCGCGCGAGATAGAAATTATCTCGCGCGAGATAAAAAAAATCACGCGCGAGATAAAAATAAACTCGCACGTGATAAAAAAAATCTCGCGCGAGATAAAAATAATCTCGCACGTGATAAAAATAATCTCGCGCGAGATAAAAAAATTTTCGCGCGTGATAAAAAATCGCGCCATTGCGCCGATATTTTCTGCATTTTAAAAAACCATTTCTGCCGAAATGGCCGTACCAAGACCGTAGAGATGAAGGTTATCTCTGCAAAACCGGAAAGGTAAACGCGACCTGCGGAGCAAAATCATTCCATAAAGGAATCAGCAATTGCCTGCGGCCATCCGTAATTCGTAAAAAAGTATTTTTGCCGCTCGACGAACAAACCGGCCATTCAACATGCGCCTACGCAGCGGCTCAGGCCGCTATTTTTCACCACTTATAGCGGTGTGTCCGTAGCCATTGCTGCGCGCTTTCCCATCCGCCACGGGCGGCTATTCGATAGTATTCGACAGCCGACGGCTTATCGCCCGCATCTTCATATACCTTGGCTAAACCTTCATATCCGCTCATGTTGCTGGTATCTGTTTGGATGCCTTTTTTCATCCATTCGACGGCTTGCAGGTGTTCGCCCAAATCGGCATAAACATAGCCCATACAGATATGCGCATCGGCATTGTTGGGGCTGATGGCGAGGGCTTTTTGCAAGCATTCGATGGCTTTCGGATAGTCCTGCTGGCTGCGGTAGGCCATGCCCATATTATTGTATGTAACGACATCGTTGGGGCTAATGGCGAGGGCTTTTTCAAAGTATTGGATGGCTTGCGGGTAGTCCTGTTGTTCGGCATAGGCAATACCCATGTTATGGTATGCTTCACTCATCGTCGGCTCGATGACGAGGATTTTTTCAAAGCACCGGATGGCCTGCTCATACTGCTGCCGCTCGACATAAACCGTTCCCATATTATAGTACGCCTCTACATGGTTCGGGTCGAGGGCAACGGCTTTCTGGTAGCAGCGGATGGCCTCCCAGGGACGGGGATTTTTCGCGTTCTGGTAGGAAAGCCCCATGTTATAGTATGGCTCTGCATAGTTCGGGTCGATGACAATGGCCTTTTCAAAGCATTGGATGGCTTTCGTATAGTCCTCCTGCTTGTTGCAGGTAATGCCCATGTTGTTGTAGGCTTTTGCATCTTTGGGATTAATGGCAACGGCTTTTTCAAAGCACCGGATGGCTTGCTGATAATCCTCCAGGCAGTCGTAGGCGAAGCCCATGTTCGTGTATGGCTCCGAGCGGTCGGGCAACAGGGCAATCGATTTCTCAAAGTAACGGATGGCTTGCGGGTAGCGCTGCGACCGGCTGTAGGCATTAGCGAGTAAGAAGCAGGCTACTGCGTCGTTCGGGTCGGCGTCAACGAGTTTTTGAAAGAAGCGACCTGCTTCGGCATACTTCCTTTTTTCAAAAAGGACAAAGCCTGGCTCATAACGCAGGCTTTGTCTGTTCGTGTCAACGAAATAAGACTTTTGATATTCGATGGCTTTTTCAGTCCATGCCTTTTTCTGCGTATCGCCTTTCTGCGTAAGTTTTTTTGAGGCTGGGAGATTACGGGCTTTTTTTCGATTTTTCATACTGATGCCCTCTTTATTCTTCTTCTCCGGTTATTTTTCCTTCGGGGCTGTTTTTTTCGCTACGTTTTTTTTGGCCGGTACTTCTTTTTTGACGGTTGTTTTTTTTACCGGAGCCTTTTTTGCCGGAGCCTTTTTGGCTGCCGTTTTTGCTTTCGCGGCCGGCTCTTCGAGCGTCGCTTTTTTGGGCGCTGCGGCGGCTTTTTTCCGTCCGCCGGCGTTTTCTGTCGTACGTTCCTGCGCATGGCTCTCAACACGAACGGCAAAGTCGCTTAACACATTCATGTAATTGATGAATGCTTCGTAAGGCGTAGCGTACGGGTTGAAGTATTTGTGCACAGCGCCGTCGGAGAAGAATTTCGTACACATATAATAAAAGTGGTCGCTGGCCTGGAGGCTGCGGAAGTCGTGCAGCAATTCGCTGTCATGGATTTTATCCGACAGTTTGTAGAGCTGCGTAACGGCTTCGTTCTGCAGTTCGTTACCCATCCATGCGCTGGTGTCGCGTTCTTCGTCGGCCCATGAAATCGGATAGGGGACGTGCAGCGGCGCTACCGGCAAATGCTTCTGCGCGGCCTCGGTGGGCGTGAGGAACGCGAAGTCGGAGCGGGCGAAAAGCTGCGCGGGCAGGTTGCGGAAGAAGGCGAAAATGCCCGTTTCGGCCGGCTGGTGCTCGCCGAAGGTTTCATAATCCATAAACAGATTGACGATATCGCCTTTCGACGCAGCGTCAATTAGCCAGTCGGTATATTTTTCGGCGGTGAGCGGCCACTGGTCCCATGCGCGGTTCGAGAAACGGAACGCGATGTCATCGCTCAGGCGGTAGTTTTTCAGCAGCAGCTTCAGTTTGGGGCGGTAGGGGTTGGTGTAGATAAAATTCGGACTTTTCCACCCCAGCACGTGCCGGGCGCCTTCGACGAGCATGGTGGCGTAGCCCATATCGGCGACCTGCCGGCCGATGTCGTCCGAATAAATCAGTTCGGTATTGCGGAATGCGACGGGTGTTTGTCCGAACTGGCGTTCGATAGTCCGTTTATGTTCCTGCACCTGCGCGGCAAATTCGGCAGGGTCTTGCAGCGAGGCCAGCGAGTGCGGATAGGTTTCCGAAAGCAGTTCCACGCAGCCGGTTTGGGCAAGCTCGCGGAAGCTCTCGAGCACGTCGGGCGCGTATTTTTCAAATTGTTCGATAGCCATACCCGAAATCGAAAAACTGACTTTAAAGGCTGTCCCGTGTTCGCCGATTAAGTCCATCAGCACGCGGTTCATCGGGAGGTAGCAGCGGGTCGCGACTTTGCGCATGATAGAGCGGTTGGCGAACTCGTCATAATAATCGTGCTTGAGACCGATGTCGAAAAAGCGGTACTGGCGCAGCCGCAGGGGCTGGTGCACCTGAAAATAAAGGCATATTGTTTTATTCATAATCAAATAGATTTAAATTTATAGTATGTTCTTATATACTTCCACGACTTGCCGGGCGGCGTTGTCCCACTTCAGGGCATTGACCTCCTCCAGCCCGCAGCGGATGGCCATTTGCGACAGTGCGGGGTAGGCCAGCAGCCCGTACATGGCGTCGGCCAGCGCGTTCACATCCCAAAAATCGACCTTGATGGCGTATTTCAGCACTTCGGCTACGCCCGATTGTTTGGATATGATCGTGGGCACGTTCGAGCGCATCGCTTCGAGCGGCGAAATGCCGAACGGTTCCGATACCGACGGCATCACATATACGTCGCTGTGCGAGAACATGCGGGGTACGTCGCCGCCGTGCAGGAAGCCGGTGAAGTGAAAATGCGTGGCGATGCCCAATTTCGCCACGCGGCGGATGGAACGGTTCAGCATGTCGCCGCTGCCGGCCATCACAAACCGTACGTCTTTATAGTTTTTCAACACTTTCCCCGCCGCCTCAATAAAGTACTCGGGGCCTTTCTGGAAGGTGATACGGCCGAGGAAGGTGATAACTTTTTCCTTCACCCCGCGCGGTTCGCTGTTGGTTGCATAATTATCGAAATCAACGGCATTGTGGACGGTAACTACCTTTGCAGGGTCGATGCCATATTTCGTAATCACCGTATTGCGCGTCAGGTTGCTGACCGTAATCACGCGGTCGGCGGCCTGCATACCCATCCGTTCGATTTCATAGACGGTTTGGTTAATATTTTCGCCGCTGCGGTCAAATTCCGTCGCATGGACATGCACCACCAGCGGTTTGCCCGATACCCGTTTGGCGGCTATGCCGGCGGCATACGTCAGCCAGTCATGCGCATGAACGACATCGAACGACTGCTGCTGCGCTATCGACGCAGCTACGATCGCATACCGCGCGACCTCTTCCATCAGGTTGCTGCCGTACTTGCCCGAAAACCGGTATTTGTTCCGAAAGCTGATAGTCGAGCTGTTTTCGCCGGCCTTGTAGCTGTCGTTGACTATTTTTTCAAATTCTTCGGGGCCGACGTAGGGGATAAGGTTGGAGCCGATTTCGAGAAAGTTAATCTGTTGCCAAAAGGCTTCGATGTCGGTAATATCGGTAAACATTTCGACGTCGCTGGCGTTGAGTATCCGGGCGGCGCGCTGGTCTTCGTCGCCCGTGGCACGCGGCATGACAAACAGCACTTCGACCTGCTGCTTGGCCAGTCCCTTTGTCAGCCCGTAGCAGGCGGTGCCTAATCCTCCGGCAATATGCGGCGGGAACTCCCATCCAAACATAAGTATTTTCATAACTCTTCGTATTTTTCTATAAGTTTCATACTGCGCAGAATCTCCGCGACGCTCCATGCCTGCGAGATGCAGCCGTTGGGCGTATGCGGCGGGTCGCCGTCGTAGATTTCGGCAACAGAGCAGAGGCCATAAACGGTCAAGTCTTCCTCAAAGCCGGCGACTAATTCTTTAGCCGTCGGGAGAAACGATTTGCCGTAGAGCCGGAAGTTGGCTTCGATGTACGCACCCAGCAGCCACGGCCAGACACTGCCTTGATGGTAGGCGTTGTCGCGCGTTGACTGGTTGCCTTCGTAGCGGCTTTTGTACAGCGGGTTTTTGGGCGCCAGCGTACGCAGGCCTTTCGGCGTGAGCAGTTCGTTTTCGATAGCCCGAAGCACGTCGCGCTTTGTTTCATCGGAAATAGGGCTGTAGGGAAGCGAACAGGCGATTACCTGATTAGGACGGGTGAAAATATTCTGCCCTTCCTCGCCCACATAATCGGCCAGATGCCGGCGTACAGCCGACCAGAAGGTAGGCAGGTAGTTCTTTGCTATCAGCGCCGGCAGCTGGTCCCACGCGGCGACGAATGCCTCGTCGCGGTATTCCCCCGCCAGCTCCAGCGTAAAGCAGACGGCATTATACCAAAGAGCATTGATTTCGACCTGATAGCCCGACCGCGGCGTTACCGGTGCGCCATGCACGATGGCATCCATCCACGTCAGGGCCTTGCCCGTTTCTTCGGCCCAGATAAGGCCGTTGTCATGCATGCGGATATTCGTCAGCTCGCCGCTGCGGTAGGCATGGAGGATACTTTTCATCTTCCCGCCGTAATCGTTCCATACTTCCGCCCGCCGACCGGTTTCCGCCGCATATTGCTGTATCGCCCAAAAGTACCACAGCGGGGCATCCACCGAATTGTAGGCTGCCGTAGCGCCCGCTCCGATGTTGGGGAACAGGCCGCCCGACAGTTCGCCCGACAGGGTGTCAAGCACCTCTTTGCATCCCTGCGGGTTATAATTGGCCGCCAGCGTAAGCCCCGGCAGGGAAATAAACGTATCGCGCCCCCAGCGACCGAACCACGGGTACCCCGCGACGATGTCCGTCCCTCCCTTGCGCTGTACGATAAACTGCGAAGCCGATACTTTCAGGCAGTCTTCATAGCTCTCGCGCGACGGGCGCATGCCTACCTGCTGCTCAAATTTCCGCTTCAGCTGCGCCGGCTTCTGCTCATCTACCGACGCGGAAAAGATAACACTCTCGCCCTTTTTGATAGGCAGCTCAAAGTAGCCGGGCGTAAATAAATCTTCAAGATATTCGTAGCCGCGACGCCGCTCTTCGTGATATTCGACATTATAATACCAGTCCGGACAGGCCACAAAATCGTTGGCCTTATTGAGCTGCATGTGCAGCGACGGGAAGCCGTTGTAAAGTTTCGATTTGATGCCGTTGGCAATGGGCTGATAGCGGGTATCGGCCACCATATTGGCTTTGCCGAGCGAATGAATATTCCGGTAAGCCAGAAACGGCTTAAGCCGGAGTGTGGTCGGCGAGTGCGCATCGAGCAGCGTATAGCGCAGCAGAATCCCATCCTCATTATGTATAAGCAGGATTTCTTTCCGCAGCACCACGCCCCCCACCTGATACGTGATGGTCGCCACCGGCTCATACGCAAAATCGACGATATACTTATGCCCGCGCGGCTCGTACACGCCCGGAAAGGCGTGGATGCCCAGATTAAACGATTGCCCGTGCTGAACAACCGTTTCATCGAGCGACGAGAGCAGGACATGATTGACGCCGTCGAACTCTTCGATTGGAACCACCAGCAACCCGTGGTACTTCCGCGTGTTGCAGCACACAATAGTAGAACTGGTATAGCCGCCCGTACGGGTCGTCGCCAGCATTTCCCTGCCAAGGGAATATTCCAGATTCACTAACTTCGCTTTGTTGAATTTTAAATAGGCCATAATACTTACTGGTTAAAAACGCCGCAAGGTACTAATTTATTCTGAAACGACAAAAAAATTTAACGCCGAACAGCCTGCGGCGGCGGAAAAACAGGTTACCGTACCGCTTCGAGGCACTGCCGGATATCGGGCACAGAATGCTCCCAGTTGTATTCATATTCGATGGACATCAGCCCGTCGAACCGGTTCGCCCGCAGTACCTTCAGCATCCCCGTTACGTCGCACACGCCGCGCCCCCAGATAACGTCGTGCTGTTCCGCCACGCCCGCTTCCGCCGCCTTAATATCTTTGAAATGCAATGATTTTAACCGCCCGCTGACTTTTTTCAGCGCTTCTACGGGGTCGATCCCTTCGCGTTTCCAATGCCCGACATCGGCACACACGCCTATCCGGCTACTGCGCCCTTCGATGAGGGACATCAGGCTGTCGGGATGCCAGTAACCCGACGGCTGCGGGTGATTGTGAATCGCCACGTCGATCGCATACTGCTCCGCGAGCTGCTCGACGAGGGTGATGTGTTCGTGCCGGGGTTCACAGGTAATAAGGCCGATACGCATAAACCGGGCAAAGCGGAACAGCGCCTCCCACGCCGCTTCATCCTCACAGACAACAACCCCGCAGGCCGAAATCGACACGTTTTTGGCAGCCGACGCCGCCAGCAAAGCCGTACACGTGGCCTCGTCCATGCGAAAATCCATGACCTGATCTCCAAAGCCGTCGCCCAGCCGCTGGCCGAAAAATATTTCAACATGCCGCAACCCCAGCGTTTGCAACTTATCGAGCGTTTCGACATACGAAAACTTGTGGAACGTGTAAGCCTGTACGCCGAGCTTCCACCCGTCGGGCGCTCCGTGGCAAAACCACAAAACAGCCGGCATCAGCAGCAGCAACAGCGCGCAGAGGACGGGAAGGATTTTTTTAAAAATATATATTTTCATCGTTCATCGTTCATAATTCATAGTTCATAGTTCATAGTTCATACTTCATACTTCATACTTCATACTTCATACTTCATACTTCATCGTTCATCGTTGTTCATGTTTCAGTAGCCATTCTTTTCGCCACAGGCCGCCGGTGTACCCGACCAATGTGCCATGCGCGCCAATCACCCGATGACAGGGGACGATAATCACTATTTTATTTTGCCCGTTTGCGCGACCCACAGCCCGCACCGCCTTACTGTTGCCAATACGGCGTGCAAGCTCAAGGTAGCTGATGGTTTGTCCGTAGGGAATGGCGGCGAGCGCCTGCCAGACACCACGCTGAAAGGCGGTACCCGACGGGGCGAGGGGCAGGTCGAACGACCGCCGGCGGCCGGCAAAATATTCGTCGAGTTGCCGGATGCAGGCTTGCAGGATTGGGTTTGCCGGCACTTCGGCGACCGGCGCTTCGCTGTCGCAAAACGCCACGACATGGAGCGCCTCCTTTCCGGCTTCGAGCCGCAGCCAGCCGACGGGCGAATGGTAGCAGGCCGTGTCGGTCGGTGCGGGGGGCTTGTCGGGCGCACGGAAGGCGACGGCAGCAGTGGCGCCCTGCACCAGATGCCGGATCGCAATCGACGGCGAGACGATTTGCTCTCCCAGCCCCAACAGCGGCCATTTGGCATCGACGGCGGCGATGGTCGCACCGTCGGCACAGACGACCTCCGGCCAGCGACGCGGAGCTATCTGCGCCGCTTTCGTGGTGGCGTCGATAATAAGCCGGTTATGCTCGACGCGGCAGTCGCGCGCCACGTCAATATTATTACCCAGCAGCCAGAGGCAGGCGGCAAAATTATGAATATCCACCTGCTCGTCGAAGATGCCGACAATACGTGCGTCGGGAATACGATTTCCTTTTCGGATACATGCTTCCAGCCGGCTATCGACGGTGTCCGGCGGCGGGGCGTTGTCGTCGCCCTGCGTGGCGTCGAGGCAGAGCTTGCCGCCCATGGCCGGCGTGGCGGCGGCATGGTCGAGGACGTCGAGCGGACCGTGGCTGAAATACGTCCCCGTCGCCGGCCGGTAATGCTGCGCCAGATGCCGGAGCAGCGCCGGATAGTCCGTCAGCTCCACATCGCCATCGACGACAATCAGTATTTTATTAAACATCATCTGCCCTGCGCCCCACAGGCTGTGCGCCACCTTAACGGCCTGCCCCGGATATTCCTTTTTTATCTTTACAATAGCTACGTTATGCACGACGCCTTCGGGGGGCATGTGCATATCGACGATTTCAGGGGCGATGGCCATACGGACAGGCGTCAGGAAAATCCGTTCGGTCGCCTGCGCCATGCAGGCGTCTTCCTGCGGCGGTACGCCTACGACAGTAGCCGGATAGACGGCCTGCCGGCGATGCGTGATACAGGTTACATGCAGCAGCGGATAGCGGTCTTCGAGCGAATAAAAGCCGGTATGGTCGCCGAAGGGCCCCTCCGTCGCCGGCGGCTCGTGCGTGTCGATATAGCCTTCTATGACAAAGTCGGCATCGGCGGGGATTTCGAGCGGCTGGGTGAGGCAACGCACGAGCTCGACCGGCCGGCGGCGCAAAAAGCCGGCCAGCAGGTATTCATCGACATTGTCAGGCATCGGCGCAGTGGCGCAGTAGGCATACAGGGGGTCGCCGCCCAGCGCCACCGCCACCGGAAACCGCCGGCTGCCGGGGAGCTGCGCCGAGGCCGCAAAATGCCGTGCGCCGGTCTTGTGCCGGTGCCAGTGCATCCCCGTCGTATCGTGCGAAAACACCTGCATCCGGTACATCCCGACATTGCGCGCGCCCGTAGCCGGGTCTTTCGTATGCACCATCGGCAGGGTGATGAAGCGCCCGCCGTCGTGCGGCCAGCAGTGCAGCACCGGCAGTTGCCGCAGGTCGGGCTGCGGCATCACCACCTGCTGGCATGCGCCCCGCCCGCTCGCAATTTTCGGCATCCACTGCGCCGCCTGCCGCAGCACGGGCAGCAGCTTCAGCTTATCCCACAACGTGGTTTTGGGCTGCATCAGAGAGGCGAACAGTCCGGTCAGCTCCCGCTCCACCGCGCCATACGACTCAATGCCCAACGCCCGGCACATGCGCGCCGGCGACCCGTACAGGTTTGTTACCACCGGAAACGCCGTGCCTGTATTTTCAAACAGCAGCGCCTTGCCGCCACCGGCGCTTTTGACTACCCGGTCGGTTACTTCGGCAATTTCCAGTACCGGATCGACGAACGCCCGGATGCGAACCAGCTCGCCCGCCTGCTCCAGCGCCGCGATGTATTGTTGAAGGCTTTTCATTAACCATTAACCATTAATAAGCGCATTCTCTCCTGCCATTCCTTTGCTTTGGCGGCGGCGGCGGCGGCGAAGCGGGGACTGCTGTCGGCAAAGAGGATGTCGCGCGAAATATTAACTAACAGGCCGTAGCGGTCGTTCAGGCCGTAGCGGGCGACCTCCTCCAGACTGCCGCCCTGCGCCCCGACACCGGGGACAAGCAGGAAATGATCCGGCACTATCTTCCTCACATCCGCCAGCATCGCCGCCTGCGTAGCGCCTACGACGTACATCGTGTTATCCGTCGTACCCCACGCCTTCGACGTGTGCAATACCGTTTCGTATAACCTGCTGCCACTGCCCACCGGAAGCATCTCAAAGTCGGCAGCCGATGCGTTGGAGGTCAGCGCAAGCAGCGCCGCCCATTTGCCGGGGTATTCGAGGAAGGGCTGCACCGTATCGCGCCCCATGTAGGGCGAAAGCGTTACGGCATCGACATCCAGCGTGTCGAAAAACGCTTCGGCGTAGCGCCGCGAGGTGTTGCCGATGTCACCACGCTTGGCGTCGGCAATGATAAAGAGGTCGGGGTACTGCCGGCGGATGTAGCGCACGGTTTTTTCTAACTGCCGCCACCCCGCCGCCCCCAGCGCTTCGTAGAACGCCGTGTTCGGCTTGCAGGCGACGGCCACGTCGGCCGTCGCATCAATAATCGCCCTGTTAAATGTCCACAGCGGCTCTGCGTCTGCCGACAGACAAGCCGGCAGCCGCCGCAGGTCGCAGTCCAAACCCACGCACAGGAACGATTGCTTCCGGCAGATTTGCTCGTATAATGCTGTTGCTGTCATGTAAAGAAATTTTATTGCCTGCAAAGGTAGGAATTTTTAGTTGAAAGTTGAACGTTGGCTTGCGCCAAATTAATTAAGAATTACGAATTACGAATTACGAATTACGACATGGGGGCGAAAAATTTTTCGCCCCCACCTTTTAATTAAGAAATATGAATTACAAATTTTTAATTACTAATAACGAGTCAAGGTTCCTTAAATGGGAAACACCCTATGTCTTTTCTCTCCCGCACGCTGCGAGGCTCCGACGTCCATAGGACGTTGCTCTCCCGCACGCTGCGGGGAACCGACGTCCATAGGACGTTGCTCTCTCGCACGCTGCGAGGCTCCGACGTCCATAGGACGTTGCTCTCTCGCACGCTGCGAGGCTCCGACGTCCTATGGACGTTGCTCTCTCGCACCCCTACTGTCTCTACGTCTATTGTCTAAAAGTCTAAAGTCTCAACTAAAAACTCCCCTTCCAGCCGTATGTCCTCCGACGAGGCGCCGACCATGACGGTGAACCGGCCGGGTTCGACGGTGCGGTTCATCTGCTGATCGATGATGGCCAGGTCGTCGGGAGTGAGGGTGAACGACAGGCGCCGGCTTTCGCCCGCCTTCAGTCCGATGCGCGCAAAACGCTTGAGCTGCTTGAGCGGCTGCACCGTCGAGGCGTACTCGTCGCGAAGGTAAAGCTGGACGACCTCGTCGCCGTCGCGGCGGCCGGTGTTGGCGACGGTGAAGGCAACTTCCACCGCGCCCCTGCCTGCCGGGGCGACGGTCAGGCTGTCGTAGCCGAACGTCGAATAGCTCAGGCCGTAGCCGAAGGGGTAGAGCGGCGTCGCGGCGCCTTCCACATAGTCGCGCACGCGGGGTACATGCCGGTTATAATGCACCGGCAGCTGCGCCGTACTGCGGGGCACGGAAAGGGGCAGGCGCCCGGCCGGATTGTAATCGCCAAACAGCACGTCGGCAATGGCGTGGCCGCCCTCCTGCCCGGGGTACCAGGCCGTCAGCAGGGCGTCGGCATGTTCGGCCGCCCAGTTCATCGACAGCGGCCGCCCCTGAATATATACCACCACCAGCGGCTTGCCCGTAGCCTTGAGGGCGGAGAGCAGCGCCGGCTGCCGGCCAAGCAAATCGAGGCTGAGGCGGTCGAACCCCTCGCCGCATTCCATATCACTGACACTGCCGGGCGTGGTTACGGCGGCGCCGGTTTCGATATAGTTTGTCTTGAAATCGCGTGCGCTCGACCCGCCGACAACCGCAATCACCACCTCGGCGCGGCGGGCGGCCGCAACGGCACGGTCGATGTCCGCTGTCAGCGTATCGCGGATGGCGCAGCCCCGCACATAGCTCACCTGCGCCGCCGGATGCCGCGCGCGGATGCCGGCCAGCACGGTAACCACCGCCCCGTCGGCCTGCGGAGCCGTATAATCGCCAAGCATGTTATAGGCATTGTCGGCATTGGGGCCGACAACCAGAATAAACCCCGTATTCTTATCTAACGGCAGGCAGCCGCCGGCGTTCTTAAGCAGCACAATCGACTCCTGCGCCACCATCCGCGCTATGCGCACATGCTCGGCACACCGCACAACCTCCCGTGCCTGCTGCGTATCGACATACGGATGCTCAAAAAGCCCCATCGCAAACTTCAGCCGCAGGATACGTGCGACGGCCGTATCGACCGTCGCTTCCGCCAGCCGGCCACTGCGCACGGCGTCGATAAGATGCACATAGGCCTCGCCGCCCAAATCGGCATCCAGCCCTGCTTCGGCGGCCATCAGGGCGGCATCGGCCACCGTTTCGGCCACCCGATGGTCGGTACAGAGGCCTTCGATGCTGCCCAGGTCCGATACCGTGAAACCCTTGAAATGCCACTCCTCGCGCAGCATTCCGGTCAGCAGGAAGCGGCTGGCCGTGCAGGGGATGCCGTCGATGGCATTGTAGGATGTCATCACCGACAAGGCTCCGGCGTCAATCGCCGCCTTGAAGGGCGGCAAAAACTGCGCCCGCAGCGCCCGGACGCCGACTTCCGACGGGCGGCCGTTATGTCCCCCTTCGGGGATGCCGTAGGCCGCGAAATGCTTCAATGTCGCAAGTACTTTCCCGCTTTCGCGGATGCTGCCGCCGGTGGCTCCTTCGACAAAGGCGCTGCCGATGCCGGCAGTAAGCACGGGGTCTTCGCCGAACGACTCTTCGACACGCGACCAGCGGGGGTCGCGCGACAGGTCGAGCAGCGGCCCGTAGCCGATATGCGCGCCCTGCGCCCGCACTTCCCTGGCAATGGCGGCGGCCATCGAACGTATCAGCGCGGGGTTCCACGTGGCGGCCTGTCCGATGCCGGCAGGGAACACCGTGGCGCCGATAGCCATGTGCCCGTGAGCGCTTTCTTCGGCCAGAAAGAGGGGGATACCCAGCCGCGTATGTTCGATGGCGTATCGTTGCAGCGCGTTGCCGGCCTGCGCGGCCAGCGACGGGTTGAGGCCGTTGTCGAGGGTCTTTTTCGTCCACGGGTCGGCGCGGAACGTAGCCCACAGCATACCGGCGTGCCTCTCGGAGAGCAGCGTCTCGTACTTTGCGGAATGGACGACACTGTCGCCGCCGGCCTGTTTATCGTACATCTCCCATCCCAGCGGGCAAAGCAGCTGCCCGACCTTTTCCTCGAGCGTCATCCGCGAAAGCAAATCCTGCGTTCGCTCCTCGATGCTCAGCGAGGGGTTCTTATAGGGCGCTACCGGCGCCGGCCCGCAGGCCACCGCCGCGGCAGTTACGACGGTAATTACGGCGCCGATGTGTCTGATATGTTTCATATTTTAAATAATTAATGGGGTGCGTTGAGAGTTGCCCGCCCCCGCCTGCCGCCATTAATACAGTTCTACGGTACTGAGTACCGGGCAGGCTAATGCGCGGCGGATATGTATCCGCAGTTTGCCGGAGGTTACGGGCGGGAATTGAAGGATGCGCTTGTAGCCGATGGTGGTAGCGGCAGTGAGGGGCGCCCATGCATTCGACGCGGCGTCCCAGTAATCGACATCGAAGGCGGCGACGCGCTGGCCTAACGGGATGTACTCCTGGAGCAGCAGCCGGCTGAAGGTCGCCGGTTGCCGGAGCGTAAGCTCGAGTGTGGCGGCGGTTACGCTGTCATCGGTTGCCCAACAGGTATCGAAGTCGGCGTCGAGCAGGTTGGCGGGGGCGTATCGGGAGTCATTGCCGCGAATGCCGGAGGCGTTGAGGGTAGCGCCGGCGGCGTGATTGCAGCGGAAGTCGGCCTCGATGGCCGCGCGCAACTCGACGAGGCGCAGGGAGTCGGCAGGATGGATACGGCCGTTGCGGTCGGGCGGGACATTGAGCAGCAGGTTGCTGTTCCGGCCTACGGAGGCGTAATAAATCGCCCGCAGCTCGTCGAGCGACTTGAGCTTATCATCGGTAGCAGGGCTGTAGAACCAGCCCGGGCGGATCGACACATCGGTTTCGGCGGGGATCCATGCCCGACCGAATATATTACCGGTGGTCAGCGTGTCGGTAACGGGGATTTTCCCCGGCTCGAGGCCGGCGGTGTCGAGGCGCGACCAGTTGGTTTCGCCGGCACGACCGTCTTCATTGCCCACCCAGCGGCATCCCGGGCCGACGTCGCTAAAAATCACCGCCTGCGGCTGGCAGCGATAGACGGTGCGGTGGAACAGCGGCCAGTCGTACTGCTGCCGTTTACCGTTAGGGCCTTCGCCGTTGGCGCCGTCGAGCCACTGTTCAAAGACGTCGCCGTAAGCGGTAAGGACTTCGGCGAGCATGTCAGCGAACACCGTATTATATTCGGGCGTGCCGTATGCCGGATGGTTCCTGTCCCATGGCGAGATATAGACGCCGAACTTGAGGCCGGCATCGCGGCAGGCGTCGGAGAGCTCGCGCAGGAGGTCGCCGTGGCCGTCGCGCCAGCCGCTTTCGCGGACGGTATGGGTACTGTAACGGCTTGGCCACAGGCAGAACCCGTCGTGATGTTTGGCGGTAACGATAATCCCGCGCATTCCGGCGGCCTGAGCCGTGGCGACCCACTGCCGGCAGTCGAGCGCGGCGGGGCGGAATACGTGCGGGTCTTCACGCCCGTCGCCCCATTCGCGGTCGGTAAAGGTGTTGATGCCGAAATGGACAAACATGTAGTATTCCATTTTCTGCCATGCCAGCTGTGCTGCGGTCGGCACAGGGCCGTAGGGTGCGGGCGGCGCCGTTGTCTGTCTGCACGAGGCCATCGCTGCGGCTAATGTGAGTAATGCAAGTAATGTGCTAATGTGTTTCATGTTCTTTTATAATTAATGATCTTTCAAGACACAAAGATACAGAATAATTACGAATTACAGACAATAGAACATAGAACATAGAACATAGAACATAGACAATAGACAATAGACGTAAGAACATAGACGCAGAGACAGTAGGGCGAACCGATGTGTTCGCCCTTTTTGTCTATTGTCTAAAAGTCCATGTTCTCAAAGTCTAAAACTCTCAACTAAAAACCGACTCCCATAGGGAGTTGCTCTCTCGCAAGCTGCGAGGAACCGACTCCCATAGGGAGTTGCTCTCTCGAACGGCTTTTTTTAAGTTAAGAACTAAGAGTTAAGAGTTGCGACAAGCGAGTAAACGTCTCTGTTCTATCGTCTCTGTTCCGTCTCTGTTCTGTCTCTGTTCTGTCTCTGTTCCGTCTATTATCTCAAAGTCTCAACTAAAAAACTATCGGTATATGACAAAGTCCGTATAGCGGACGCCGTTGGCGCTGTTGATGGCAGAAATGGAAATCCGCACATAGCGCGTGGTAACGGGGCCGTAGAACCGGACGTACTGCGGGGAGGTTGTCCAGGCGATATTGCCCTGTCGCGTCCATTCGTCGTCTTCCGTGAGGCGGGTGTAAATCGTGGCCGCCGTAGGGCGGTAGGTCGTACTCGACGTCCGGGTGTGGAAGCCGGTGATGGTGTACGGCTCCTTCATGTCGATAACCACGTCCAACGGCAACGCGGGGTTCGCACCGGTGGAGGCATACTGCCCGGTCGAAGTACTGGCGTCGAGCATGTACTGGGGGTTGGTGGCGATGCCGGTAACAGTCCAACTGGCCGCGCCGGTGGGCTTGGTGAACGTGCTGCCCGACGGCGTGGTGGCGCCCTGGATGTTGGAATACGCTGCGTTGAGGATAAAGTAGGCCACCGACCGGTTGGCGCTGATTTGCGCGTTAGTCGCTGCCACGACGCCAACAGGCAGGGCATAGTTGTCCGTACCGAGCGCCGCTAACTCGTCGGTCTTAAGCCATACCGTGATGCTGTCGGATACAGTGGCTCCGGCGGGAATCACAACGCCGGGCTTGTCGCTGTACAGGCGGATGCTTTCGGGGCATGTGGCCATCCCTTCGGGTACCATGGCGTTGTTCACGCCGAGAGTGATGTTGATCGGCGCTTCGGCCGGTCGGGTACACTGCACGGTAAAGGCATAGCTGATGCTGTCGCGGCCTGTTATTACCGTGCCGACCGGGGTATTGGTTACGGTAAACACAATACCGTTGTTCGGCACGCTGTTGGGCGACGATAGCCAGGTGTTGATATATACTTTATTCGCCGTATCTCCCGTTACGTCGAATGTCGGGTCGCTTTCGCAGGCAGACAGGACTGTAGCCGTCGCCACGAGCAGGAAAAGATATTTACAGATATTACTTGTTTTCATTTCTTTTTATTGTTTAGAATGCATAATTAAGGACATCTTACACCGGTAATCCAGGTGATGTCGCGGTTGGCGACGGCGGTATGTCCGTGTCCGGTGAGGTCGAGGACATCGCGGCCTTCGGCGCTGTCAAAGCGCCAGTATGCGACGAGGCCTTCGGCGGTGGGATCGACGGCGCAGAGGTTGTCCTGCAGCTGGCTTGCGGTAAGGGCTTTGTTCCATACGCGGGCTTCGCTGATGTAGCCGTCGAGCATACGCCCGTCGGCGGAATAGCCGATGTGGAAGCCGCCGGCATAGTCCCAGCTCATGTCGATGTACCCCTGTGTGGCGTCGGTTGTCGCGGCGAGGCGTCCGTCGATGTAGAGGTTCATTACAAATCCGGTGTAAACGCAGGCGACGTGGTACCAGCGTCCGGCAGCGAACTTGTCGGGCGCGGCCAGCTGGTACTTGCTCTTGGTAATACCGACGGTAACTTCGCCGCCGGCGAGCTGGAGCTGGTCGCGGTCGATGCTGATGTCGCCGAACCGGAGGAGGAATTTTTCTTCAATACCGATAATCGAGCTGATGTAGGGATTGGAACCGTGGAAAGTGTTGGCAAGCACACGGCATTCCATCGTCAGTTGAGTCATCTCGGCGACATCGGGGTTGTCGATGAACGAGGGTACGGTAAAGTACGTGTTCTTCCTCAGGTTTACCGCCTGTGTGATGAGGATTTTCCGGATGGTAACAAATATCGTCCGCGAGGCTTCGAGGACGGGCATTGTGCCGTCGGTTCCCGTGATGCTGACGGGGATGCAGTAGTTTGCCCCCTCTTCAAAGTCATCGACGGAGGTAATGAAAAGCTCGGTCTGGTCGGATACATACTGCCCTGCGTGGATGGTAACGGCATTGTTCGCTAACTGGTAACTTCCTTCGGGGGGGGCTGTATAGCTCCGTCCGGTGCGCCGGTTCAGTTCGGCCACCAATTCGGGGTTCACCTTCAGGGTTACTCGCGTGTCGGCCGATACGAGGTCGGTAGCCGTAACGGTGATGCCCATCGACGTAGGCCCGTCGAGGGCAAGACTTACGGTGTTGTTGTCTTCTGTCCCCGTTATCAAAAGCACATCGGGGTACTCCGCTTCGCCTTTGCAGCTGATACTGCAAACTATCAGCGCAGCGGTTAAAATCATATAAAAGTGTTTCATCTTTTTCATCTGTTTAATCTGTTTAATTTGTTTCATCAATTTACGGCAGGGTTTTGCGCCTGTATCCCCCTGCGGAGATATTTATACGGCGGGCTGGAGCTGTAGTCTCGCTGGCAGTAGAAGGCTCCGAATCCTCCCTTGCGTCCCTGGGTGGGGTTCCAGCGCGCCATTCCTTCGAGCGAGTAGAGCCGTTCGCCATCGGCGGCGAGGGTGTTGCCGTCGGCTTCGGTAAAGGGACTGCCGCCGGTGCGCCAGTGGTCGCCGATATTTTCGGTAACGATAAACTTCCACGTCGGGCAATAGGCTGCCGCCGAATTGTAATAGCCCTGAAGCCGCGAGGCACTATGGTCCGTGAATCCCTGCGTGTAGGCCTGCCGGACGAAATAGCTTGTGAAGGGGCCCGTCGAGGCCGGGGGATAGTTTCCGTAGAAGTCGATAATGAGCAGCTTCTCCGGGTGGTCGGACATCGGGCCAATCTTCGACCCCAGGTATTCTACGAAGTAGGACATGTTGGCTCCTGAGAGTCGGTCGCCTTCGGGTTCATAGTCGAGGTCGAGTCCGTCGAGGTCATTGTCCCACATCATATCGAGCAGGTAGTCGGCATACATTTCGATGGCTCGGTTTCGTTTCTCCTGCCTTTCTTCGGCGGTGCCGATCGAGGTGTCGTAGCTTTCCTGAAAGAGCTGGTAGAACTCGTAGTCGCCGTATGAGACTGCGTCTTCGATACGTACAATGGTGGGGATGACTAATCTCATACCTTTCACCTGCTGTACGAAGCGCATTTCTTCATAGGCCAACGGGTTTATATCCGGTAAGGGAATACCACCCCAGAGGCTCACAATATCGACGCTGTCGGGCAACCCGAGGAAGCGGTTGGCCAAGCTGGTCGTCTTCTTATAGTCGGCGAACCATACAAAGGCGATGGAATGCTCGCTTTGCTTATAGGAGCGGAGATTTTCGTAGTAGGCCTCGTCGTAGGTATAAGGCTTTTGAATCTCCTCCGGTTCATACTCTACATCGCAGGCCGGCATCAATACCATCGCCGCGATGGTCGAAATACATATCAGTGTTGTTTTTACTTTTCTGTTCATACTGTTTACTTTTTATAATTCGTAATGCTTAATTTCTAATTTTTCCTGTCCCACCATAGTTTGGTTCCTCCATGGTCGGCTCCTCCCAGCAGGGTTACGGCCTGAGACATGTTTTCGCTGTTGTCGCGGTATTCGGTAGTTGGGAACGGGAGGCGCCGCACCTGTACGTCGGTGTTAATGGTACCGCCGCTGTTATTCACCCGTACGGGGAATATTCTGGGGTATCTTGTGCGGCGGAACTCGCTCCATGCTTCCTGTCCGTCGGGGTACGCGGCAATCCATTTCTGGGTGATGATACGTTCCAGCTTCTGCTCGGTGGTGGCCGTCTCGTTCCATTTGATGGTGATGGTTCCCAGCGCGGCGGCGCTGTTACCGGCGCTCACCGGGTCGGTGTAGGCGGCAGGCACGCTTGTCGCATTATTGAGGTAGGCGTCGGCGCCGCTCATCCCGCAATAACTGAAGGAGGCGCGGATACCGGCTTCGTAGAGTTCCTGGGGCGTTCCGTTCATCTCCCATCCGTTCAGGGCGCCTTCGGCACGCAGGAAGAACGATTCGGCGGGGTTCATCCATGCCACAGGTGTTTCGGGGGTTATGTTCAGTGTTGAGAACGGCCCCTGTGCATATACCGACTTGTCGGTTATCGAAATGCCTGTACGGATGCCGCGGTACAGGCCGTCGCGCGGGTCTCGGTCGAAGTAAGCGCCGATACGGGGGTCTCCATAGCCGTTGAGGTAGGAGTCCATCGTAGCGCCCATCTTCACCTCCGTAAATTCATAGCAGATAACATAGAGCGGATGGCGGTATGCAAGGCGGCTCGACTTGTTGAGTATCGCCGCATCGCCGGCCACGGTCATCACGCCGGCGGGGTGCTGCACGGCCGCCTCCGCTTCTTCCCGGGCTTTTGCCGGATCGACGTATGAAATCCGGAGGGCAAGCCGCAGGCGCAGGGAGTTGGCAAACTTAATCCAGCTTAAGGTATTCCCGCTGTAGATAAAGTCGTAGTCGGCCGAGAGCGCTCGTGCATTCGGGTTTCTGGTATAGAAGTCCATGAGGATGTCTATGGCTTCGTCGAGTTCGCGGAAGAACGACATGTAAATGTCTTCCTGGCTGTCGTAGGGATTTTTCAATGCGCCGCTACCGAAACGTGTATAGGGCAGCGGGCCGTACATGTCGGTAACCCGGTGCATCCCGACGATTTTCACAATCGTGGCCAGTGCATACTTCTGCGGGAACTCTTCCTGCGTATATTGCCTGATGGAAGCCCAGGGCGCCATCACATTCGTAAACGCATAGTTGAATGCCGCATCATACCAGTTCGACAGGAGGCCATAGTTCGTATTATTCGAGGCAGGCGTCCAAACCCCGCTGGCACCCATGTAGCCGGAGAAGATGTCGCCGGCGAGGTTCTGCGTAATTTGGTAGTCGGCATCAAAGCCTTCGCCTACGATAAAGACGTTTCGTAACATCTGTGAGAAGAACGAGCCGACCCGGAGGTCGTCGCGCCCCATCATTTCTTCGGTGGCTTCATTCGGGTTCACATTTTCATCCGTGCAGCCGCCGGCGAGAGCGATCAACGCCATAATGGCGAATAATGCTAAATAGCTGTTTAAAGATTTTCTTTTCATGATAATAAAATTTAATGGTTAGAAACGAATATTCACAGCAAAGCCGATATTTCGCAGGCTCGGCGGCATGAAATAATCGACCCCCTGATAATACGTTCCGGTGCTGGCGGTGAGTTCCGGGTCGAAGGGTGCTTTGTTGTATATCATAAACAGGTTGCGGCCGATAAACGATACGTTTAAGCTCTTGATGGCCGGCACCAGTTTCGTAACAGGCACTTCGTAGCCGATACTGAGTTCGCCCAGGCGCACGTTGGTGGCGCTATATACGTACATCGCCCCGACGCCCGACGTGCCGCCGCCGATAACCTGATAGTATTCCTTTGCCGGAATGCGTGCGCCGTTGACCGTAGCGCCGCCGTTGTCGCGTGCTTTGGCTGTGGTGGCCGAAACGCCGTATGCATCCATCAGCGCCTGCGTAATCGAGATTACCTCGCCTCCCACACGGGCATTCAGCATAAAGCCTACGCTGATACCGTTCCATTCAAAACTGTTACGGAAGCCGATATTGTATAACGGGTTTACATTGCCGCCATAGATAAACGTATTGGCATCGGAGCTGACAGTTTGCGCCGACTGATCGACGATAATATAGCCATGCTCGTCGGTTTTCAGCGTATTGACGTAGAAGTCGCCCATTGAGCCGCCTTCGAGGAGCATCATCCGGTAGCTGGCCGTACCGCCCATATTCAGTTCGTTGAGAGAAACGGTTTCGCCGTTGGGAGCGGTGTAGCTCGGCAGCAGCTGGACAATGCGGTTCCGGTTCAACGAATAAATAAGGTTCGACTTCCACTGCACCGGCCCGACAGGCTGGTTGATTTCCAAGGACAGTTCGATTCCTTTGTTTTCAATCTTCCCGGCATTCACATAGAAGCTACTGAAGCCCGACGAGGACGAGAGTGTCGGATTGAACAGCTGGTTCTCGGTGGATGACTTGTAGAGCGTAACGTCCAACTTGATTTTCTTGTCCCAGAGAACAACGTTCAGCCCGGTTTCCCATGACTTTGTCCGTTCCGGCTGCAGATTCTCGTTAAATAAAAATGTAGTCGTTTGCGGATAGCCGTTCACTAATTCATAGGTTGGCGTGGTGATATACCGTGGCGGGGCATTCCCCACTTCGCTGTACGAAATGCGTGCTTTCAGAAACGACAGCACACTCGAGCGTATCCCGAAGATTTCGGTTACCACCGCCGACAATCCGACGGAGGGATAAAATATCGATTTTGTTTTCGTATTGGACAGTGCATTTGTCCAGTCGTTACGGGCTGTGATGTCGAGGTAAGCCATGCTTTTGTAACCGACCTGCGCGGTGCCGAATACTCCCTGAAGCTGGTCGTGATAGCTTAATATATCGTCCCCTACTTCAAATTGCGAGACATTCAGGTTACGGAGCGAAAACAGGTTGGCTACGCTCATCAGGTCTCCGCCGAGGTAATCATAGCTGTGTTGCACGTCGGAAGCGCTTGTACCCAAAATCGCCGACAGCGAAAAATCGCCGATATACTTGTTGATGTTTACCATCAAATCGGCATACAGCTGTTTCGTATTTTGATTGCCTTCATAATAGGCGCCGTATTTGCCAGCAAAGATACCATCGGTAGAGGCATAGTACTTGCGCCGGTGGTCGGTACGATTGACATCCATTTTGACACGGCCGGTAACATTGATCCAGTCGGCAATATCGTACTTCAGCCCCCCACTCATCATATAGCGGTTCTTGTCGTTTTCAAAGATGTCGCGATTGATAATCCAGTAGGGATTTTGCATACCGACGCCCATATTGCCGTAAGGCCAGTACTGTGTTTTAAAGTTCCGCTCTACATTATACCGCTCAAAGGTTTTGTATTTGTCGATATGGTCGGCGCGGGGGAACAGGTAAACCGGAATAAGCGGGTTAAAGTACTGCCCCTGCGCCAGCATGTTTTGCTCCTGTACCGAAATATACATGGCGCTTACGTCCAAATTCAGCCTGTCGTTCAGGAAGCGGCTCGTATTGCGTATCCCCACATTATACCGGCTGACCGTATTGTTGGGAATAATGCCTTCCGCCGTCAATGCCGAAGCCGACACATAGGTTTGGTTCTTGTCGGTACCTGTAGACAGGCTGATGGAGTTAAACACATTGTAGCCTGTACGGAAAAAATCGGCCGGGTCGTAGGTCGATGGCGTTGCCAGCCTGTCGCCCCAGCTGTAGTAGCTGCCGGTCTCGGAACCGTAGGTATTCTGAAATTCGGGCATCATAAACGGCGACAGGAACAGCGTGCTGTTCGATACCTGCACGGATACACGATCCGCCTGTCCTTTTTTGGTTGTTATAAGCACCACCCCGTTTGCAGCATCGCTGCCATACAGCGCCGCCGCTGCCGGCCCGCTCAAAATCGAGAGCGATTCGATGTCGTCGGGATTGATATTCGACAGTCCGTCGCCCGATTGCCCCATCCCCGTGAATAAATCCTCCGGCTGGCCGGACTGTAGCGTCGGCATGGGAATACCATCGATCACATACAGGGCGTTATTATTGCCTGCGATAGACTTGGTGCCGCGCATGATCACCTTGCTGCTACCGCCGATACCGGCCGACGAGCTGTTAATCGTAACCCCGGCGACCTTCCCGGCCAGGCTGTTAATAAAGTTCGCATCGCCCACTTTGAGTACTTCCGCCGCCTGTAATTGCTGGATATGATACGCAAGCGCCTTTTCCTCCTTCTTAATCCCCAGCGCCGTTACAACCACATCGACGAGTACAATCGTATCTTCGTCGAGGACGATTTGCAGCAGCGCGGTATTGGCAACCCGGATCCGTTGACCGTGATAGCCGACATACGATACCGACAGCATCGTGCCGCGGTCGGTTGTCAGCGTAAAGTTTCCTTCCGTGTCGGTAGCCGTGCTCAGGGTAGTCCCTTCGACGACGAGGCTCACGCCGATAAGCGGCGTACCGTTCTTATCGACCACCGTCCCCTTCACGGTTATCGGCTCCGGCGAGGGAGCCTGTTCTACCGGTTTCGACCCTTTCTTCGCGAAAATAATGTACT
>JAISXF010000055.1 GCA_031270845.1 Prevotellaceae bacterium | reverse complement strand
AAAATATTCTGAAAAAGATTTAGAAACACTTTTTCCTAAAAAAAACAAACAAGGGCGTAGATACACCACCGTTCCCATTCATGCGCCGGGCGAAACCGAAAACGGCAATTCCAACCGTCCGTTCAAGGGAATGACACCTCCCGCAGGAAGGCATTGGCGCACCAATGTGGAAACATTGGAACAGTGGGACAAAGACGGTTTAATTGAATGGTCGGTAAATGGAAATCCGCGAAAAATTATTTATGCCGACGAGCGCGAAGGAATGCGTGTGCAGGATATTTGGGAGTTCAAAGACCCACAATATCCCGATTATCCTACGGAAAAAAACGCCGAAATGCTGGATTTAATTGTAAGAACCTCATCCGAAGAAAACAGCATTGTGCTGGATTGTTTTTGCGGATCGGGGACAACATTAGTTGCGGCTCAAATTAATAACCGAAAATGGATTGGCATTGACCAATCGGAACTGGCAATCCAAATTACAAAAGAGAGAATTGATAAAATTGACGTTGATTTATTTTCGGGAAAAGGAATGTATGCGTTTCTGAAACCAGAAAAAGAAGCAGCATATTTAGTAACAGAAACATTATATATTTAGTAGCAAACCACTCCCTCGATTCTACCAACACCCCCCAACAAAAATACCATGTCAAAAAAACAAAAAAACACCCTTCCGAAAAAGCCCTCCTTTTGGCGCGACGACCGCGTGCACTCTGTGGGCGGGCTGGCCGTCATTCTCTTTGCGTTGTTTACGCTGATTGTGCTGATTGTGTACCTCTTTACATGGGATACGTACCAAAGCGGCCACCCGTCGCCAACCGTTGGTAATATCGGGCGTCGGTGGGCGAATTTACTGATGGGCGAATACTTCGGCATCGCGGCGTTCAGCGTGCCGGTGCTGCTGATAGTATGGGGACTGCGCCTGATACGCTTCAAAATGACGCATTTTTATAAAATCATGCTGGCTACGTTAACCGGCTGTGTTCTGTTTTCGGTATCGCTCGGATTTATCTTCGGGCATTTGACAACGCAACTGAAAGGACTTATCGGAAAAGGTCTGGGGGGGATTACCGGCGACCTGATCAGTGGCTGGCTCGTTGAATCTATCGGCTTTGCCGGTACGTTTTTGCTGCTGCTGCTGCTGACGCTGACATGGGGAATTTTCGCCAGCCGGCGGTTTATGGACTGGCTGACAACCACAGGGCGTCGTTTCCTGCAAGTAGCCGGCTTACGCAAAGCACCGGCGAAGGCATGCTTCGATAAAAAACATACGGAACCCGATGCCACAAATACATCCTCCGAAACGCCGCCGGAGGTGCCAACCGGCATCGAACTGGAGATTACACCCGTCGAACCGACCGGCGGACTTATTATCAACCGCCCTCTGGACGAACCGGATGAACCGGATGAAAGAGATGAAACGGATGAAGTAGATGAACCGGATGAAGTAGATGAAACGAATGATGCAGGTGAAGAATTCCCATTTGCCGAAGGCGAACTGGAGCTTTATGACCCGGTGCGCGAGTTGTCGAACTACAAAAAGCCAACGGTCGATTTGCTGGCCGACCACAAGGGCAAGGGGCGGCCAGGCGACGAAGAGTTGGAACGCAACAAAAATAAGATCGTCAAAACGCTTAACAATTACAATATCGGGATTGATACGATTATAGCCACCGTTGGGCCGACGGTAACGCTGTACGAAATTATTCCCAAAGCCGGCATTCGCATTGCGTCTATCAAGCGGCTGGAAGACGATATTGCGCTGAGCCTTGCCGCATTCGGCATCCGAATTATTGCCCCGATACCCGGCAAAGGCACCGTGGGTATTGAGGTACCTAATGAGAATCCTGATACCGTGTCGATGCTGTCGGTTATCAAATCAACAAAATTCCAGGAGGCGCCGTTTGACTTGCCGGTGGTGCTGGGCAAAACCATTTCCAATGAAAATTATGTGTTCGACCTGGCCAAAATGCCGCACCTGCTGATTGCCGGCGCTACGGGGCAGGGAAAATCCGTCGGGCTCAATGCCATCCTCACGTCGCTGCTCTACCGCAAGCATCCGTCGGAAATGAAATTGGTGCTGGTCGATCCGAAGAAGGTGGAGCTGTCGCCGTATGCTAAAATCGAAAATCATTTTCTGGCCAAACTGCCCGACAGCGAAGAGGCGATTATTACCGACACGCAAAAAGTGGTATATACCCTCAAATCGCTGTGCATGGAGATGGACGAGCGCTACGACCTGCTGAAATTAGCCGGCGTGCGCAATATCCGGGAATATAATACCAAATTTGTCAACCGTAAACTGAACCCGCTGAAAGGCCACCGTTACCTGCCGTTTATTGTGCTGGTGATCGACGAATTTGCCGACCTCATTATGACCGCCGGCCGCGAAGTCGAAGAACCGATTGCCCGGCTCGCGCAGCTGGCGCGGGCTATCGGCATCCACTTAGTCATTGCCACGCAACGTCCGACAACCAATATTATCACCGGCCTGATAAAAGCCAACTTCCCGGCGCGCGTGGCGTTCCGGGTGATTTCGGGCATTGATTCGCGCACCATCCTCGATACCACCGGCGCCAACCAGTTGATTGGCCGCGGCGATATGCTGGTATCGACCGGCAGCGAGATGATTCGCGTGCAGTGCGCCTTTGTCGATACGCCCGAAGTGGAGCGCATTTGCGATTATATCGGCCAGCAGCAGGGCTTTGGTGGCGCGTTCCTGCTACCCGAATATACCGGCGAAGACGGCGCCGGCGGAGTCGGCAAAGTCGATTTAGGGCCGCGCGACCCGCTGTTCGACGAAGCGGCCAGCCTGATTGTGCAGGCACAGCAAGGCTCGACGTCGCTCATCCAGCGAAAGCTGAACCTGGGTTACAACCGTGCGGGGCGTCTGATGGACCAGCTCGAAGCGGCAGGTATCGTCGGGCCGTCGGAAGGCAGTAAGGCGCGGCAGGTATTCATTTCCGACTTCAATACGCTCGACGCGAAACTTAAAGAGATGAAGACTTAAAGAGATGAAGACTTAAAGACACAAGACATAAAATATATATTATATGCGTAATGTAAAAAGAACTGTCAACAATCTGCGGCGGCGCACGCTGGCGGCAGTATGTGCCATGGGGATGGCGTGCGTGGCCACGGGCGCTGCCCCGCCACAAAACGCCAAACAGTTACTGGCGGCATTCACCGAAAAAATCAACGGCGCTACGAGTCTTGAAATGACCTTCGCCCTGACCTTTGAAAATCCGGCCAAAGGCCTGCTGCGTAACTACGAAGGGACGCTGCTGTGCAGCGGCGCAAAATACCGCCTGCTCACCGACGAGTCGGACATCTACAGCGACGGGCGCAACAAATGGCTCTGCAATAAGGAAACCAACGAAGTGTATATCCAGTATGTGTCGGACGACGAGTCGGTGGACATTACCGACAATCCCCTGCGCTTCCTTGCATCCTGTCAAAAAGATTTTAACTATAAGCAAAAGGGCGACCGGCGGGAGGAAAACGGCCGCACGCTCGTCGATATTGAGTTTACCCCGAAAAACAGGCAGGCTGCCTACACCTCTATCGTCCTGACGCTCGATGCCGGCACCGCTTACCCGAACGCCATCCTGTACGTTACCAAAAGCGGGCGCTACACCATCCGCATCACCCGCATCACGCCCGACGTCGAAGTGTTCGACGGCTATTTTGCCTTCCCAAAACACAGATACCCCGGCATCGAAATCATTGACCTTCGGTAATGGTTAATGGGAACACGTCCTGTATCGAAAAATGTATTATATTTGCATTCAAATTTAAAAAATAACACAACCTTTTAAAATGTACACATTATGAGTATCGAAAATTTAGCGCCGAAACAGGTATGGAAAAACTTCTATGCACTTACGCAAATTCCCCGTCCGTCGAAACACGAGGAAAAAGTACGGGCTTTTATGGTCGGCTTCGGAAAGAAGCTGGGACTGGAAACATTCGTCGATGACATCGGCAACGTCATTATCCGCAAGCCCGCTACGGCAGGGATGGAAGGCCGGAAAGGCGTCATCCTGCAAGCGCATCTGGATATGGTGCCGCAGAAAAACAGCGACACGGTTCATGATTTTGAAAAAGACCCCATCCAACCCCGTATTGACGGCGAATGGGTGCGTGCCAGCGGTACGACCCTCGGCGCCGACAATGGCGTGGGCGTTGCCGTTGCGATGGCGGTGCTCGAAGCCGACGACCTTGTACACGGGCCTGTGGAAGCCCTGTTTACTATCGACGAAGAGACCGGCATGACCGGCGCGTTCGGCTTAAAGGCCGGCCTGCTCAAGGGCGAAGTGCTTATTAACCTCGACTCCGAAGACGAAGGCGAGCTGTACGTCGGTTGCGCCGGCGGGTTAGACGGCAGCTTTACCTTTACCGGACGCAACGAGCCGGTGCCGGCGGGCTACAAGGCGTTTCAGTTAGCCGTAACAGGCCTCAGGGGCGGGCATTCGGGTATGGATATTATTCTCGGGCGGGGCAATGCCAATAAGGTATTGATGCGCTTTTTGTATGTATTGACGACCGACTTCGGCGCGCGCCTTTCGACGCTCGAAGGCGGAAATTTGCGCAATGCGATTCCGCGCGAAGCCTTTGCGCTGGTATGGCTTCCGGCGGCGCAGGCCGCGGCGGCCGGGCAGGCAGTAGCCGCGCTCTCGGCCGCCATTACCGCCGAACTGTCGGCTACCGACGGCGGGCTGAAAGTAGCGCTGGACGAGGCGGCCGAAAAGCCGGCTGCAGTGGTCGATGAAGCCACGCAACGCGCCTTAATACTGGCGGTATATGCCTGCCCCAACGGCGTTGTGCGCATGAGCGACACGATGCCCGGATTAGTAGAGACATCGAATAACCTTGCGATTGTGAAGTTAGAGAACGGCGTGGCGCAGGTTTCGTGCCTGCTGCGCAGTTCGGTCGATTCGGCAAAAGACGATTTGGCCAATGCGATGGGCGCAGTCTTTACGCTCGCCGGCGCAGAAGTTGCATTCACCGGCGGCTATCCGGGCTGGAAACCCAATCCCGATTCGGCCATCCTGAAGACGATGAAAGCCGTCTATGAGCGCATGTACGGCAAGGTACCCGACGTTAAAGCCATTCATGCCGGCCTCGAATGCGGGCTGCTCGGCGGCGTCTATCCTCACTGGGATATGATTTCCTGCGGCCCGACCATCCGCTCGCCCCACTCGCCCGACGAAAGGCTGAAGATAGATACCGTCGAAAAATGGTGGAACTTTATCGTACAGGTGCTCCAATCCTGAAAAATTAACGACCGTCCTCACCGCAGCTGTTCTGCGGCCATGAACGATGAGCGTACTAAGGGCGCGCTCTCGATATTCTTAAATCCGATTTCCATGCCTGTCCGTTTATAGGAATCAAACTGCGAAGGAGGCACGTATTCCGCTACGGGGATATGCCGTGCGGTGGGTTGCAGGTATTGTCCGATAGTAAATAACCGCACCCCGGCGTCGCAGGCATCGTGCATCGTGGCGACGACCTCTTCCGGCTGCTCGCCGAGCCCGACCATAATGCCCGATTTGGTCATCACGCCCTGCTGCGCCACGTACCGCAACACCTCCAGGCTGCGCCCGTAGCCGGCGCGCGAGCGTACAAGCGGCGTCAGGCGTGCGACCGTTTCCAGATTATGCCCGATAATATCCGGCTGCGCCGTTACTACTTCGTGCAGCAGTGCGGCGTCCGCGTCGAAGTCGGGAATCAGTACTTCGATGACGATATGCGGGTTTTGTTCGCGCACCGCGCGAATGGTTTTCACCCACTGTTCCGCCCCTTTGTCGGGCAGGTCGTCGCGGTCAACGGACGTGATAACACAATGTTTGAGCTGCATCAACCGGATGCTTTCCGCTACTTTCTGCGGCTCGTTGGCATCGGGCGGCATCGGGCGGCCGGTTTGCGTAGCGCAAAAGCGGCACGAGCGCGTACAAATATCTCCCAGAATCATAAATGTAGCCGTCCCCCGGCTCCAGCACCGGCCGATGTTCGGGCAGCGTCCGCTGCTGCAGATAGTATGCAGGCGGTGTGTTTCCACAATGCGGCGTATCTTCGGGAAGGTCTCGTTGCCTTCCAGCTTTATTTTTAACCATTCGGGTTTCATTGCAATCAAAAATCAAAAGGGCGACAAAGATACGGAAGAATTACGAATTACGAATTACGAACCCCAGGCATTCGTAATTCGTAATTCGTAATTCGTAATTCGTAATTCGTAATTCGTAATTCGTAATTCGTAATTTTATTTCTACCTTTGCACCCATGATTAGCAAAAAATATATATCATCCCCTTCGGAACGCCCTTTTCAGGGCGCCGTTGCCGCGCATTTTTTGATGGCTAATTCTACCCCC
>JAISXF010000026.1 GCA_031270845.1 Prevotellaceae bacterium | reverse complement strand
ATTGAAAAAATCCATGCCCTGCGCATAAATGCCATGCGCGACGGCAAGGAAAAAGAGTTAGCCGCGCTTGCCGCCGCCGAAGAAAAGGAACTGGCCGCCGTTGTGGGCAATGCTACCCAGCGCGCCGAGCAGGTCGCCCTCATCGAAGCGATTGCTTACTTCAGCATTCCGATTGCTCACTTCAGCAACCGAAATGTTGAAGTAAGCAATCCAATTGTTGAAGTAAGCATTCCGATTGCTCACTTCAGCAACCGAAATGTTGAAGTAAGCAATCCAATTGTTGAAGTAAGCAATCCAATTGTTGAAGTAAGCAATCGGATTGTTGAAGTAAGCAATCCAATTGTTGAAGTAAGCAATCGGAATGTTGAAGTAAGCAATCGGAAATCATTTCTGTCCGCGCCCCGTTTATTGCTTTCGGCATCCCCCACAAAACAATAAAGCCCGTTGTAAACCAACGAGCTTTACTGTTAAATGGTGCCCGGAACAAGACTCGAACTTGCACACCGCAACCGGCGCTACCCCCTCAAAGTAGTGTGTCTACCAATTTCACCATCCGGGCAAAAACGGTGCAAAGGTAAGATTATTTTTTGAATTATGAATTATACATTCACGTGGTCATTCCCCCGCACACCGGAATCACTTGTCCGCTTACATACGACGAGAGGTCGGAGGCAAGGAATAAGGCCACATTCGCCACATCTTCGGGCGTGCCGCCACGGCGCAGGGGAATGGTCTCCATCCATTTTGCACGGACGTCGTCGGACAGCTGGTGCGTCATTTCGGTAATGATAAAGCCCGGCGCAATGGCATTGCAGCGAATGCCGCGCGAACCCAGTTCTTTCGCAACCGATTTTGCCAGCCCTATCATGCCCGCTTTCGACGCCGAATAGTTGGCCTGCGCCGCATTGCCCGACACGCCCACCACAGAACTCATGTTAATAATGCTGCCCCCGCGCTGCCGCATCATCACAGGCGCTACGGCGCGGGTGAAATTGAACGCCGACTTCAGGTTGACGGTCATAACCATATCCCATTGCGATTCGCTCATGCGTATCAGCAGCCCGTCGCGGGTGATGCCGGCATTGTTGACCAGTATGTCAATACGGCCAAATTCTTTGGCTATCGTATCGACCACTTGCATCGTCTCGTCGAAATTGGCGGCATTGGCCGCATAGCCTTTGGCTTTGACGCCTAAAGCCGCCAAGTCGGCCTCGGTGCGTTGGGCGTTGTCGTCGATGGCCAAATCGGTAAAGGCAATATTGCAGCCTTCCTGCGCTAAACGTAGCGCCACGGCTTTGCCGATGCCGCGTGCAGCGCCGGTAACAATAGCCGTTTTTCCTTCTACTAATTTCATTTTTTATACATTTTAAAATTACGCCTGCAAAGATAAAGAAAAATTACGAATTATGCATTGTCTCCCGCAAAGACGCAAAGCGCACAGCGGTTTTTCCTGCTAAAAAGCTATAGCCTGCAGGCGCCTTACGCTTCATGTCTCATACTGTTAAAAAATATTTTCAAATATATTTTGTTTTCTTAAATAATGTTTATACCTTTGTTGCGTTTTATTATTATATATTTTATATAACGGAAAATTTTTGTATGAATAGAACGGAATTAATAGCGCAACTGCAAAGGGAGCCGGTGTGGGATTGTGTCGTTATCGGAGGAGGCGCCACGGGGCTGGGGGTGGCGGTAGATGCGGCCAGTCGCGGTTATAAGACGGCATTGTTTGAGATGGCCGATTTCGCCAAGGGCACCTCCAGCAAAAGCACGAAGTTAGTACACGGTGGCGTGCGCTACCTGCAGCACGGCGATGTACTGCTGGTGTTGGAAGCCTTGCGCGAACGGGGGCGCATGAAAGTAAACGCGCCCCACTTGGTAAAAGACCAGTCATTTGTTATCTCCAATTATAGTCATTGGGACAATTTCCTGTATTTTTGCGGGCTTACTTTTTATGACATGCTTTCATTTGGTTTCGGATATGGCCGCAGCCGTTTCATTCCGGCAAAAAAAGTCATCGAGTATTTGCCGGGCACCATTAAAAAGGGACTGAAAGGCGGTATCGTTTACCATGACGGGCAATTCGACGACGCGCGGATGGCCGTGAACCTCGCGCAAACCTGCGTAGAGCATGGCGGCGTGGTGCTGAACAAGGCAAAAGTTACGGCCATATTGCACAACGACGCCGGTATTGCATCGGGTGTAAAGGTAATGGATTCGGAGACCGGTCGGGAGCTGGAAGTAAAGGCGCGGTGTGTGGTCAATGCCTGCGGTGTGTTTGTCGATGATGTGATGTCGATGGATTCGCCGGCGCATACGCGGATGGTAACGCCGAGTCAGGGCGTGCATCTGGTGTTCGACAAAAAGTTCCTGCCGGGCGATTATGCCGTGATGATTCCGAAAACCAGCGACGGGCGGGTACTGTTTGCCGTGCCGTGGCACGATAAAGTGGTTGTCGGGACGACCGACATTATGCGTCCCGTGGCCGAACTCGAGCCGCTGCCGCTGCAGGAGGAGATGGATTTTATCCTCAACACGGCCGCGCTGTATTTTGAAACGCCGCCCCGGTATGAGGACATCCGGTCGGTGTTTGCCGGGCAGCGTCCGCTGGCGGCGCCGAAGCACGAAGGGAAAAACACGAAAGAGCTGTCGCGCGGGCATAAGATTATCGTCTCGCCGCATAAATTGATTACCATCACCGGCGGCAAGTGGACGTCGTACCGGAAGATGGCCGAATGCACCGTCGATAAAGCCATCCGGACGGGGCTGCTTGCGGCGAGGAAGTGCCGCACAAAGAAGCTGCATATCCATGGTTACCGTCCGCATCCCGACCTGCGCGATCACCTGTATATATATGGTAGCGATGCGGCGGCAATCCGGCAGCTGGCGGCTGGCAATCCGGCGTATGCCGGGCGGCTTCATCGCGATTACCCGCATACTGTGGCGGAAGTCGTATGGGCGGTGCGGCAGGAGATGGCGCGCGATGTCGAGGATGTGCTTGCGCGGCGGGTGCGGCTGCTTTTCCTCGATGCCCGTGCGGCGGTTGAAGCGGCGCCGGCGACGGCACGTATCATCGCCGAAGAGCTGGGCTACGACCGCGCATGGGAGCAGCAGCAGGTCGAAGCGTTTACGCAGCTCGCGAGGGTATTCGACGGCAGCCGGCAGTTGGCTGGCTGTAATTTTAATATCGTAACCGAATTGTAACACGGCATACCTACTTTTGCGCGCTGAAATGAATGAAAACAAGTATCCATATTTAGTCAACAGTCCATGTTAAATCTCTTACGGCCACCGGCGCCTCAAGCGGCGATAGCGCCCGAAAAAACAGCGGCCACCTACAGGCGCCTGCGATGGCAGGTTTTTATCGGAATATTTGCCGGCTATGCGGCGTATTATTTAGTGCGGAAAAACTTTTCGCTGGCGATGCCGTACCTGCTCGAGATGGGCTTCTCGAAGGCCGATTTGGGGCTGGCGTTTTCCTTCAATGCAACAGCCTACGGGCTGTCGAAGTTTCTGATGGGGGGCATCTCCGACAGGAGCAACGCACGGCTGTTTCTGCCCCTGGGCTTGCTGCTCTCGGCGGCAGCGACGATTGTGGCCGGCACCGCCATCGGGCAGTATAATATTACGGTGATGGCGGTGTTCCAGTTTCTCATCGGCTGGTTCGGAGGCATGGGATGGCCGCCGTGCGGGCGGGTGATGACGCACTGGTTTTCGGTCAAAGAACGGGGGACGAAAATGGCGGTCTGGAACCTCGCCCACAATGTCGGCGGAGGGCTGCTCGGGCAGGTGATTAAATGGGGACTGCTATTTGCCGCATCGCTGGGCGTGTCGTCGATGGCCTGGCAGTTTGGTATTTTTTATTTCCCCGCGGCGATTGCGATTGTGATAGCCCTTATCGCCCTGCTGCTGATTCGCGATAATCCACAATCGAAAGGCCTGCCGGGGATAGAAGACTATAAACAAGACTACCCGCCGAACTATTCGACCGACTCGGAACGGGTGCTGACGACGAAGGAAATATTTTTCAAATATGTCCTCACCAACCGAACGCTCTGGCTGGTGGCGGTGGCCAACGCCTTTGTATATTGTGTCCGGTACGGGGTGCAGGACTGGACGCCGACCTATTTCGCGGAAGTGAAGCACTACTCGCCCGAAACGATTGCCAATGCCTATTCGTATTACGAGTGGGCGGCGATTCCCGGCACGCTGCTGTGTGGCTATGTGAGCGATAAACTCTTCAAGGGGCGGCGGGCGGCGACTACCATCCTGTTTATGGTGCTGGTTGCGGCGGCTATTGTCGTGTACTGGCTTAGTCCGTTCGGCAGGGCGGTTGATATGGTCGCTTTTGCCGCCATCGGGTTTTTTATTTACGGGCCGGTGATGCTTATCGGCGTACACGCTCTTGACCTCTCGCCGAAGAACGCCGCAGGCACATCGGCCGGACTGACGGGTTTCTTCGGTTATTTCATCGGCACGTCGCTGCTGGCGAATATTGTGATGGGGCAGGTCATCGAACATTGCGGATGGGCGTATAGCTTTCAGCTGCTTATCGGATGCTGCGCAATAGCCATCGTGCTTATGCTTTTTACAACGAACAGGAAACGAACGATGAACGATGAACGATGAACGATGAACAACAGTATATTTAATCTCATTGAGGCTTTACGGCGCTTGCGCAGAAGGATTTTGCGCTGCAGCCGGTGGCTAATGACAAACATGTGCTGCTGGCGATGGCCGACATGCACCTCGCCAACCGGACGAACGACCTCGTCCAGTTCGGCCACTTCCTCTCCGATGTGAACGAGGTTATTGAGGCCTCCGACCGCACATAATTGTTTTTCGGAAAGAAGCCGTCTCCGCAAGAGGCGGCTTTTTTATTTGATAATCGAATATCGACGACCGACCAAAAGCCGTATCATTTCGATGTAAATCATAAAAAATTATATGTAAGGCGGTTCATTGCAGCTGCAATGAATCCTGTTGCAGCTGCAATGAAAGCTGTTGCAGCTGCAATGAATCCTGTTGCAGCTGCAATGAAAGCTGTTGCAGCTGCAATGAATCCTATTGCAGCTGCAATGAAACCTGTTGCAGCTGCAATGAAAGCTATTGCAGCTGCAATGAATCCTGTTGCAGCTGCAATGAAAGTTATTGCAGCTGCAATGAATCCTGTTGCAGCTGCAATGAAATCTGTTGCAGCTGCAATGAATCCTATTGCAGCTGCAATGAATCCTATTGCAGCTGCAATGAAACCTGTTGCAGCTGCAATGAAACCTGTTGCAGCTGCAACAGAACCCGTCTCACATGCTGCAATTTTCGCTTTGCAGGGATAATACTTTTCTTTGGAACAGGGAATTACCGGCTCTCAGTAGCGAATAACCGGCATTGCAGACACGGCGCTTTACGCTACTCCCGTTGAGCCGAAACCGCCGGCGCTGTCCGACAATGCCGGAAGCTATGCCACGGTGAACGCCAACAACGAAGTGCTGATTAATATCTGGAGCTATGAAAAAGACTGGAGCATCGAAGTGAAGGAAGGCGCGGCGGTGCTTCCCGTAACCCGCGTGTCGGTTAAAGACCCGCTGCATATTATTTCGTACGAGGCGAAGCGGCTTAACGTGAATGCGGAGCCGACGACGTCGTTCGTTACCCTCAACACCTCGCACTTCTTTAAAGTAACGGCCACCAGCCCGACTTCGACGCTGTCGATTAAAGTAACCGACCGCTTCGGGAATGTCTATAGCGAAACCATGACAAGGCCGAAGCAGTTTTATTATACGATGAAATAACGTTTTTTTTGTTCCATCCTATAATAATGTTACCGCTTCGCGGTTCTATTGTCCATTGTCCATTGTCTATTGTCTATTGTCTATTGTCTAAAAGTCTAAAACTTTCAACTTCCAATTAAAATAAGTAGCTTTGTAATCTAATATCTATAATTGACATGACAAAATCATTCCAATATTGGCAAACGCGCACGATTATTATGACGATGATCGGCTATGCGCTTTTTTACTTTGTCCGTAAGAATTTCAGCATGGCGATGCCCGGCATGGAAGCCGATTTGGGCATCTCCAAAACAAGCCTCGGCCTTTTTCTTACCCTCAACGGGCTAATATATGGCCTCTCGCGGTTTGCCAACGGCCTGCTTGCCGACCGCGTCAATGCACGCTTCTACATGGCCGCCGGGCTTGCCCTGTGCGCTGTGGCCAATTTCGCGTTCGGCTTTGGTATTGACATCGCGGCGTGGATTAGCGGCGAGCCTTCGGGCACAAAGTTTACCAACACCCTGATATTATTTATGGGTATCACGTGGCTCATCAACGGCCTGCTGCAAGGCTCCGGCTTCCCGCCCTGCGCCCGCCTGCTTACCCACTGGATTCCGCCGAAGGAATTAGCCACCAAAATGTCATGGTGGAACACGTCGCACTCCATCGGTGCAAGCATTGTCATTATTCTTTGCGGGTACATTATGGGCAACATGGGCATCGGCGACCAGCATACCGGCGCCTGGCGATGGTGCTTCTGGATCCCATCGGGCATTGCCTTTGCCGGCGCCGTATTCCTTTTTATATTCCTGCGCGATACGCCCTCGACCGTCGGCCTGTCCGAGCTGGAAGGCACGGATGTGAAGCGGAGCAGAGCCGCCGGACGATCGGCCGAAACCAAAGCCTTTCTGCGCGAAAAAGTATTTGCCAACCGGCTTATCTGGATCCTCGGCGGGGTCAATTTCTTTGTCTATGTCTGCCGTTTTTCGGTACTCGACTGGGGACCGACGCTGCTCAAGCAATCCAAAGGCGTGAGTATGGAAAATGCCGGCTGGTTAGTTGCCCTCTTTGAGGTTGCCGGTATCGTGGGGATGATTATCGCCGGCTGGTTTACCGACCGCTATATGAAATCGCGGGCGCACCGCACCTGCACGTTTTGCATGATTGGCGCGGCGGTATGCGTATCTGTATTCTGGCTGCTTCCGGGCGGTGCGCCCGTGTGGTCGCTGTTTGCCGTCCTGTGCGCCACCGGCTTTTTCATCTACGGGCCGCAGGCCTTGATAGGCATTGCCGCCGCCAACCAGGCCACCAAAAAAGCCGCCGCTACCGCCAACGGGCTAACGGGCATCTTTGGCTATGTCAGCACGGCCGTATCGGGCGTGGGATTTGGCTACGTCGTCCAGCATTACGGCTGGGATGTGGCCTATATAACTATTATTGCGATGGCGCTGGCCGGCATCGGCGTATCCCTGCTCATGTGGAACGCCAAAGCCGACGGGTATGAGAATTAGGAATTAGGAATTACGAATTACGAATGATGTCGAACAATATCGAATGAAGTCGAACAATTACGAACAATTACGAACAATGCCAAACACCTCCCCCCCCGCGGCGCTTTGTGCCAGCCTGAAGGCCATCCGGCACGTCGCCCTCGACATGGACGGCACAATATACAAAGGCGGCACGCTGTTTCCCTTTACCATTGCCGCCCTGCGCGCGTTGAAAGCGATGAATATCCGCTATTCGTTCCTGACCAACAATCCCTCGAAAAGCGCCCGGGAATACCTGCAACGCCTGCATGACATTGGTATTCCCGCTTCCGCGGATGAACTTTATACCTCCGCCCAGGCGACGATCGATTATTTGCAGGTGCATCGCCCCGCCGTCAAGCGCCTGTTTATACTGGGCGCCCCCGGCATGATTGCCGAATTTGAAGACGCCGGCTTTGTCTCCACCGCTGACGATGCCGCCGACCGCCCCGACGCCGTTGTCGTCGCCTTCGACACGTCGCTGGTCTATCCCCGGCTGTGCCGGGCGGCCTGGTGGGTCGCCGAACAACTGCCCTACATCGCCACCAACCCCGACCGTGTTTGCCCCACCGACAAACCCACGGTGCTGGTCGATTGCGGATCCATCTGCGCCGCCATCGAGCACGCCACAGGCCGCAAGCCCGACCTCGTTGTCGGCAAGCCCAACCCCCGCATGTTGGAGGGTATCATGAAAAAATACGCCCTCCGCCCCGGCGAAATAGCGATGGTTGGCGACCGGCTTTATACCGACATCGCCATGGCCATCAACACCCGTGCTTTAGGCGTGCTGGTGCTTACCGGCGAGGCGCAACGGGAAGATGTAGAAAAAAGCGCCCTCAAACCCGACATCGTCGTCAACGATTTAGCCGAATTTTGCGCCATGCTGGAAGCATTACCCATTAACCATTATAAACCGGTATAGCCGCTTCGCATCTTCGCCGGCATAGTCCACGCCTATACGGGGCGTTGCGGTGACAGATGCAGCGGGGACGGCGATGCCCCGGTCTTCAATCCAGATAGCGGGGCCGGTCAATAGCATTCCGCTTTGTGAAAAATGAATCCCCATAGCTTTTGCCAACTTCCCCGGGCCGGCCAGCAAATCGTCGGTTGCTTTTGGCTTCTTTGTGCGCTGCAGCATTGTTTTGATGCCGGTGAGCGGCATCGCTCCGCGGATTAATACGGCGTGCGGGATATTCTCCCTGTTTGTAACCACATTGAACAGGGAATACATGCCGTAGCACAGGTAAATGTATGCGTGTCCGCCTTGCCGGTACATCACTTCGGTACGTTTTGTCCGCCGGTTTCCGTAAGCATGTGAGGCGCGGTCGTCCACGCCGGCGTAGGCTTCGGTTTCGGTAATCACGGCTTCGGCAAGCTGCCCGTCGAAGCGCGTACACAGGACTTTGCCCAGTAGTTCCCGGCTAATCCGTACCACATCGGAGCGTGTATAAAAGGAGGTCTTAAGTATCATTCATTGCTGTTATTTTGACATGCAAAGGTAAAAAGAATTATGAATTACGAATTGAAGATTGCAAACTTTCGTGCAAATTTATTTGGTTACTTCAAAAAGAAATACTACCTTTGCACACTTTTTAAATTAAAAAAACAAAAAATAACACAAATTATTTACAAAATCAAATCAATTGCTTCAAATTATGACAGCGTATTTAACCAATGAAAAAAAGCAAGAGATTTTCGGACAGTACGGAAAGTCTAATACCGATACTGGTTCTCCAGAGAGCCAGGTCGCGTTATTTTCCTACCGTATCAATCATTTGACCGATCATCTGAGGAGTAACAAAAAGGACTTTAATACCCAGCGTGCCCTCCTCAAATTAGTCGGCAAACGGCGCCGTCTCCTTGATTACCTCAAGGAACGCGATATTGAGCGGTACAGGGAACTAATTAAGGCTTTAAACCTTCGAAAATAAATGCAGTAAAAAAAGATGAATATTGTAAAAAAGACCATCCGGCTAAGCGATGGCAGAGAAATCGAAATTGAAACCGGCAAGCTGGCGAAACAGGCCGACGGCGCGGTAGTAGTGAAAATGGGCAAGACGATGTTGCTGGCGGCGGTTACCTGCGCCAAAGAAGCCAAAGAAGACGTCGATTTTATGCCCCTGCAGGTAGAGTACAAAGAAAAGTACGCGGCAGCCGGCCGCTATCCCGGCGGCTTCCTCAAACGCGAAGGACGCCCGAATGACTCGGAAATTTTAGTCGCACGCCTGATCGACCGCGCCCTGCGGCCGCTCTTTCCTGACGACTTCCACGCCGAAGTGTTTGTTACCGTAAACCTTATTTCGGCTGAAAAAGAAATCATGCCTGATGCTCTGGCCGGACTGGCGGCATCGGCAGCCCTTGCGGTGAGCGACATCCCCTTCGGCGGACCGATCTCCGAAGTGCGCGTAGCGAGAGTCGATGGCGAACTGAAAATTAACCCGACCCATTCGGAAATGGAAAACGCCGATATTGACATTATCGTCGCCGCCACGTACGACAACATTATGATGGTCGAAGGCGAAATGAAGGAAGTCAGCGAACGCGACATGCTCGAGGCCATCAAGTTTGCGCACGTCGAAATCAAAAAACACTGTCAGGTGCAAATGGAAATGAGCGAAGAAACCGGTAAAACCGAAAAACGCGCCTACTGCCATGAAACTAACGACGAAGAACTGCGCGCCGCCGTGCGGGAGTTCTGCTACGACAAATGCTACGCCATTGCCAAGTCGAATACCGCGAAACACGAACGTTCCGATGCCTTCGACGCACTGAAGGCTGCCTTTGTGGAAACCATCCCCGAAGAAGAACGCGAAGACAAAGCGATTATGGTCAGCCGTTACTATCACGCCGTCGAAAAAGAAGCGATGCGCAACATGATCCTCGACGAAGGTGTCCGCCTCGATGGCCGCAGCACGACGCAAATCCGCCCGATATGGTGTGAAGTCGATTACCTGCCTGCCGCCCACGGTTCGGCCATCTTCACCCGCGGTGAAACGCAATCGCTCACTACCGTAACGCTGGGTACAAAACTCGACCAGAAGGAAATCGACGAAGTGCTGGTGCAGGATACCCAGCAATTTGTGCTTCACTATAATTTCCCGCCGTTCTCTACGGGCGAAGCCCGACCTGCCCGCGGTACAAGCCGCCGCGAAATCGGCCACGGCAACCTTGCCTTCCGCGCCCTGAAACCGGTGGTGCCAATAGGCGAGGACAATCCGTATGCTGTGCGCGTAGTGTCCGACATTCTGGAATCGAACGGCTCGTCGTCGATGGCGACTGTCTGCGCCGGCACGCTGGCGTTGATGGACGCCGGCATCCAGCTTAAAAAACCCGTGTCGGGAATCGCCATGGGGCTTATTACCGACAAGTCGGCCGACGGTGCGCGTTATGCTGTTCTCTCCGATATTCTCGGCGACGAAGACCATCTCGGCGACATGGACTTTAAGGTAACCGGCACCAAAGACGGCATCACGGCTACGCAAATGGACATCAAAGTTGATGGCCTCCCCTACGAAGTGCTTGAACAGGCGCTCGAACAGGCCAAGCAGGGACGGCTGCATATCATGGGCGAAATGCTTAAAACGCTCGATACCCCGCGCCCCGAACTGAAACCGCATGTGCCGCGCATCTCCCAGCTGATTATTCCGGGCGATTTTATCGGCGCCGTAATCGGTACGGGCGGCAAGGTGATTCAGGAAATCCAGAAAGTAACCAACACCATCATTACTATTACCGAAGTCGATAGCCAGGGTATTGTCGAAATATTCGGCGAATCGAAAGAAAGCCTCGACGCCGCCTACAACTGGATCAAAGGCATTGCCACCGTCCCCGAAGTAGGCATGGTATATACCGGGAAGGTTACGTCTATCCTGGAATTTGGCGCCTTTGTCGAAATCCTGCCGGGTAAGGAAGGGCTGTTGCACATTTCGGAAATGGCGTGGAACAAAACCGCAAAAGTAGAAGATGTGGTTCATGTCGGCGAAGAAGTAACCGTCAAGCTGCTGGAAGTGGACGAACGCTCCGGCAAGCTGCGCCTTTCTATCCGCGCGCTGATAGACAAGCCCGAGGGCTATGTCGATCCCGAACGCCGGCCGCGCCCTGCCCGTGGAGGGAACGACGACCGCCGTGACCGTGACCGCGGCCGTGATAGAGACAGAGACCGTGACAGAGACAGAGACCGCCGAAGAAGATAATAGAGTTGAGAATAGAAAAGGTGCATTGTGGCATAATGCAAGACGCGGGCAGGGATGAATATTCCTGTCCGCGTTGGTTTTTGGGTGCGTCCTTGCAGGGATGCGCCCGATGCGATAGGCTGAAAGGTACCCTGTACCCTGCGTATTTCCTAACTGATTTCCTCAAATATTTCCACCGTAGCCCGTGATTTATTCAAGGTAAAGAAATGCAGCCCCGGCGCACCTTTCGACAGCAGTTCGCGGCATTGCGCGATGGCGAAATCCATACCGGCCTGATAGACTTTCTTCGGGTTGCCGGCGAAGGATTTCAGTTGTTCGCCCAGCGCGGCCGGGGCGTTGCCCATCGCCGAAAAGCGCTCCCACTGCGAGAACGTTGTTATCGGCAGGATGCCCGGAATAATGCGGCACACGATGCCTGCCGCACGGCATTGTTCGACAAAGCGGAAATATCCGGCATTGTCGTAAAATAACTGCGTGAGCAGAAACGACGCACCCGCATCGACTTTCCTTTTCAGGTTTCGGATGTCCGCTTCGCGCGACAGGGCTTCGGGGTGCGTTTCGGGGTAGGCGCCGCCGCCGATGCAGAAATTGAAGCCGGCGGCGCGGATGAAGGCAATCAGTTCGTCGGCGTAGGCAAAGCCGTCGGGGTGGGGTTTGAAGGCGGCGGAGCCTTTCGGCGGGTCGCCACGCAAGGCCATCAGGTTTTCGATGCCCATGGCACGGATGGCGTGCATGTCGGCCAGTATCTTTTCCTTCGACGCGCCCACGCAGGTGTAGTGCGCCATGGTCGGCAGCCCGATTTTGTTTTGCAGGTAATCGACCAGCGCAAACGTCCGCTCCTGCAGTGAGCCGCCCGCCCCGTACGTAACCGATACAAACGACGGGTTGAGGTTCATCAGTTGCCCTACATTAATACCGAAATCGACCGCCGAAATCTCATCCTTCGGCGGGAAAAACTCAAACGAAAATGTGCGCGGGGGCTGTTTAAAAATATCGGTAATCTTCATGTGCCCGTTTTCAATTTCCCATTTTCAATTGTTCATCCAGCCATGCGTAGAAAGTGCGGTGCCAGAAAATATTGTTTTGCGGTTTGAGTATCCAGTGGTTTTCTTCGGGGAAGAGCACCATCTTGGCGGGGATGTTGCGGATACGGGCGGCGTTGAAGGCGGCCATGCCCTGCTCGAAAGGCACGCGAAAATCCCGCTCACCGTGCATTACCATTATCGGCGTATCCCACTTATCGACGAACCGGTGCGGCGAATGGGCATAGGAGCGTTGCGCCGTCGAGTTGTTCGTTTCCCAATAATATCCGCCGTTATCCCAATTGACAAACCACTGCTCTTCGGTGGTCAGCGCCATTTGTTCGAGGTTGAATATCCCCGAATGGGCGATAAAGGCCTTGAAGCGCTTGTTGTGGCAGCCGGCGAGGTAATATACCGAATAGCCGCCGTAGCTTGCGCCGACAGCGCCTAAGCGGTCTTCGTCCACATACGGTTCGGCTTTCAGCGCGTCGATGGCCGAGAAGTAATCCTGCATATTCTGGCCGCTGTAGTCGCCGCTGATTTGTTCGCACCACGCCTGCCCGAAGCCGGTTACGCCGCGGCGTGCGGGGGCGACGATAATATAGTCGTGGGCGGCCATCAGCTGGAAATTCCAGCGGTACGACCAGAACTGGTCTAACGGGCTTTGCGGGCCGCCTTCGCAGAACAGCAGCGTCGGGTATTTCTTCGACGGGTCGAAGCGGGGCGGGTAAATAACAAACGTGAACATATCCCGCCCGTCGGTGGTTTTAATCATCCGTTCTTCCACGCGCCCCATCGTCAGCTGGTCTAACAGATGCTTATTTTCAAACGAAAGCTCGGCAACCTCGCCCGTCGCGCGGTCGATGGCATAGACTTCGTCGGGCTGCGAGATGCTTTGACGCAGGGCGATGATTTTGTCGTCCGCCACCTGCGGCGCCCCGTAATTATAAGGGCCTTCGGCGATGGTGCGGAGGGTCTTCCCTTCCACCGTCAATGCGTAGATGCGCGACGCGCCCTCGACGCTGGCCTGAAAATAAATCGACCGGCTGTCGGGCGCCCACGTAAAGACACCGACGTTGTTGTCGAACGCTTCGGTGAGGTGCGTTTTTTCGCCGGTAGCAAGCTCCAGTATAAAGAGCCGGATTTTGTCGGCTTCGTAGCCTTCGCGCTCCATGCTGTTCCATGCAAGATACCGGCCGTCGGGCGAAAACTGGGGGTCGGAATCGTAGCCGTTCATGCCGGGAGTCATGTTTGTTGTCGTGCGCGTAGCCACATCGAGGAGGTAAATATCGGTATTGGTCGAAAACGCATACTCGCGGCCGGTCTTTTTGCGGCAGGCGTAGGCGATGGTTTTCCCGTCGGGACTCCACGACAGCTGCTCGATGCCGCCAAACGGGCGTGTCGGGCACTCGAAAGGCTCACCGTCGAGAAGATCCACAATCTCCGACAGCCCCGTGCCGTCGAACGCCGCCACAAAGGGGTGCGGAGTATCTTCCACCCACTCGTCCCAATGGCGGTACATGAGGTCGGTAACGACCCGTGCGTTAGCCTTTGGCAGGTCGTCGTAAAAATCGGACGGATGCCGGATGTCGTCGGAATTAATTGATGCGATGAAAAGCACCTGTGTCCCGTCGGGCGAGAAGGCGAACTCCGCGATGCCGCCGTCGTAGCGGCTAACCTGTTGCGGGCGGCTGCCGTCGGCATTCATCACCCACAGTTGCCCGTCGGAGAGGTAGGCGATTTTTGCACCGCCGGCAATCCATCGGGCATTGCTTTTACTTTTGGACGAAAACGTAATCCGCTGCCGGTTGCTGCCGTCCGTGCCGACGGTAAACAGTTCGCGGACGCTTTTATTGTCCGCGATATTCGGATACGAAACGCCGTAGAGCGCCGTCTTTCCGTCGGGCGACAGCTGCAGGTCGCTCACCCGCCCGAAGCTGTTGAGGATGTCGGCGGTCAGTATCCCGTCGGCGATTGTCAATTCGTTGCGCCCGGCCGTTTGGCCGTCCGGCTGTCCGCTACATGCGCTCAAAGCCACCGTTGCTGTCATAAGAAAGAAAATGATTTTTTTCATATTATATATTATAGTGTGTTTTTAAAAGGATAACAAAATAGTAACCATTAACCGTTACTCCCGTGGCAGTTTTTATATTTCTTGCCGCTTCCGCAGGGGCAGGGGTCGTTGCGGCCGACTTTCTTTTCGACATGTACCGGCATTTGGGTGCGGGGTTCGCTGCTGCTCGATGCAGCCAGTTCGGGCTTGCTGGTTTGGATGTTCTTGTCGTTACGGCGTACCGGCTGACGGGCTTCGCGGACATTCTGCGGGTCGCGTACCGGAATGTGCGCACGCAGCAGGAAGGCCAGCACGTCGCGATTGACTTTGTTGATCATCGTCTGGAACAGCTCGTAGCTTTCAAACTTGTAGATCAGCAGCGGGTCTTTCTGTTCGTACACGGCGTTTTGCACCGACTGTTTCAGTTCGTCCATTTCCCGCAGGTGTTCTTTCCAGTACTCGTCGATCATCACCAGCGTGATGGTTTTGCCTACGGCGCGCGCCAGTTCTTTACCTTTGGTATCGTACGATTTTTTAAGATTGACAACCATCTGGAACACTTTATTCCCGTCGCTCACCGGCACGGCGATGTTTACGAATGTGCCCGAATTGGTTTCGTACACCTGTTTGATAACCGGCCACGCCTGCTGCGTCATTATATCGACCTTGCGGCGGTAGGTGTTGAGCACCTGTTCAAAGAACATCGTCGAGAGTTTGCCGGCCGACAGGTCGTTATACGTTTCCTCGTCGAAGGCCGGCTGGATACTGAGCTGGCGGATGGATTCCATCAAAAAGCCTTCGTAGTCGGTCGTTCCGTGCAGCTGCCGGAAGAGGGATTCGCAGAAGTCGCCCATCGTATTTTGAATATCGACGTCGATACGTTCGCCGTCGAGGGCATGGCGGCGGCGGGTGTAGATGACCGACCGCTGCGAGTTCATCACGTCGTCGTATTCGAGCAGGCGTTTGCGGATGCCAAAGTTGTTTTCTTCCACTTTCCGCTGGGCGCGTTCGATAGATTTGGAGAGCATCGGATGTTCGAGCACTTCGCCGTCTTTCATGCCCATCCGATCGATGATGGAGGCCATGCGCCCCGAGGCGAAGAGGCGCATCAGGTCGTCTTCAAAAGAGACATAGAATTTCGACGTACCGGGGTCGCCCTGGCGTCCGGCGCGGCCGCGCAGCTGGCGATCGACGCGGCGGCTGTCGTGCCGTTCGGTGCCGATGATGGCCAGCCCGCCGGCTTCCTTGACGCCGGCGCCCAGCTTAATGTCGGTACCGCGACCGGCCATGTTGGTGGCGATGGTTACGGCGCGTGCCTGTCCGGCTTCCGCCACAATTTCGGCTTCGCGGGCGTGCTGTTTTGCATTTAATACATTGTGTTTGATGCCGCGCAGTTTTAACATGCGGCTCAGCAGTTCCGATACTTCGACCGACGTGGTACCGACAAGCACGGGGCGTCCTGCGTCGGTGAGCTTAACGATTTCGTCGATCACGGAGTTATATTTTTCGCGTTTGGTTTTATAAATCTGGTCGTCGTAGTCCTTACGGATAATCGAGCGGTTGGTGGGGATGACAACGACATCGAGCTTGTAAATCGTCCAGAACTCGCCGGCTTCTGTTTCGGCGGTGCCGGTCATGCCGGCTAATTTGTGATACATGCGAAAGTAGTTCTGCAGCGTAATGGTGGCGAAGGTTTGCGTGGCGGCTTCGACCTTCACTTTTTCCTTCGCTTCGATGGCCTGGTGCAGCCCGTCGGAGTAGCGGCGGCCTTCGAGGATGCGGCCGGTCTGTTCATCGACAATTTTCACTTTATTGTCGAGCACCACGTAGTCCACGTCTTTTTCAAACATGGCATACGCTTTGAGCAGCTGATTGACGGTGTGTACGCGCTCCGATTTGAGGGCATAGTCCGACAGCAGGGCGTCTTTCGTGGCCAGCTTTTCTTCGTCCGAGAGGGTGCGTTTTTCAATCTCGGCGATTTCCATCCCGATGTCGGGCAGGACAAAGAACTTGTGGTCGCTCACGTGGCCGGAAATCACATCAATCCCTTTATCGGACAGCTCGACCGAATTTTGTTTTTCATCGATGATAAAAAAGAGGTCGTCGGTTACAAGGTGCATTTGCTTGTTATTGTCCTGCATGTAGAAGTTTTCGGTCTTCAGGAGCAGTTGCTTGTGGCCGGCTTCGCTCAGGTACTTGATAAGGGGCGTATATTTGGGCAGGCCTTTGTGGGCGCGGAGGAGGAGCTTGCCGCCTTCGTCGTTTTTGCCTTCGGCGAGGAGCTTGCGCGCCTCATTGAGGAGCTGCGTTACAAGCGTGCGCTGCAACCCGTAGAGCTTTTCGACAAAGGGGCGAAATTCGTTAAACTGCTGGTCTTCGCCTTTTGGGGTAGGGCCGGAGATGATCAGCGGCGTCCGGGCATCATCAATCAGCACGCTGTCCACTTCATCGACAATGGCGTAATGGTGCTTTCGCTGTACGAGTTCATTGACATCAATGGCCATATTGTCGCGCAGGTAGTCGAAGCCAAATTCATTATTCGTGCCGAAGGTAATATCGGAGCGGTAGGCCTTTTTCCGCGCCTCGGAGTTCGGCTCGTGCTTGTCGATACAATCGACCGAGAGGCCGTGAAATTCGTAGAGAGGCCCCATCCATTCGGAGTCGCGGCGCGAGAGGTAGTCATTGACCGTTACTATGTGCACGCCTTTTCCCGCCAGGGCGTTCAGGAATACGGGGAGGGTGGCGACGAGCGTTTTTCCTTCACCCGTGGCCATTTCGGCGATTTTCCCCTCGTGCAGCACCACGCCGCCTATCAGCTGCACGTCATAATGCACCATATCCCACGTAATCATGTTCCCGCCGGCCATCCACCGGTTGCTCCAGATAGCGCGGTCGCCGTTGATGACCACGTGTGCCTTATGGGCGGCGAGGTTGCGGTCGAAGTCGGTAGCCGTTACTTCTACCGTCTCGCATTCCTTAAACCGCCGGGCGGTCGATTTCATAATAGCAAAGGCTTCCGGCAGTATTTCCAGCAGCACTTTTTCAATGGTCTCGTCCACGGTTTTGGTGATTTTATCCATCTCGGTGGCCAGCGCTTCCTTTTCGGCGATGTCGATTTCGGGGTCTTCTAACTGCTGACGCAGCTCGTCAAGCCGCTGTTCGTCGTCGGCAATACGTTCGCGGATGACATTTTTCAGCCGTTGGGATTCGGCGCGCAGTTCGTCGTGGCTGAAGGAATCGAACCGATCAAAGAAGGAGTTAATTTCGCCCGCGTAAGGAGTGAGCGCTTTCAAATCGCGGTCGGCTTTCGTGCCGAAAATAGATTTGAGAATTGAAGAAATACCCATATTAAAATCTTTTGTATTGATAACAGGGTGGCAAAGGTACAAAATAATTACGAATTACGAATTACGGCATCCGGCGATAGCCGGATGAATTACGAATTACGAATGACGAATTACGGTTTGTAGGGGCAACGCATGCGTTGCCCCTACAAAACGTAATTCGTAATTTGAGAAAATTTTTTTCCATAGGGGGAAAGTCTCCCGACAACGTCGGGAAGAATTCCGACATAGGGGGAAAGTCTCCCGACAACGTCGGGAAGAATTCCGACATAGGGGGAAAGTCTCCCGACGATGTCGGGAAGAATTCCGACATAGGGGGAAAGTCTCCCGACAACGTCGGGAAGAATTCCGACATAGGGGGAAAGTCTCCCGACGACGAAAAAAGGTTTTTCCCATAGGGGGGAAGCCTCCCAATTTGGTTAAAGAGATTTCGTGTTCTACATCGTTATTTCACGCATATAGAATGAGGGGTAGTTTCATCTTTAGGAAAATCCCAACAATGATTGGCAGGAATATTCCATGTTGTACATTGTGACCAACCAGTATGACAGTAAGTATAGCTACAAGAGAGGTAGGCGCACAAAGCCCTGTCTGATCCAATTCCGTTTCCGCTATCAGTCGAAGACCAGTAAGCGTGACCGCTGGTAAGCAACGACGAGAGGTTAGTATATATACAACCCAATTCCGTTCCGGTCGGCAGCCGCCATCCGGAAGGGCAACTGCCGTTGCCGTTGTTCCATGAACCGGGGCCAAACTCCGACAAATTTATGGAAAACCCGCAAGCGGAAGAGTAGTAACCGCACGTACTGGCATTGCCTGGCGTGATTGTTTTACTGGTCGAGGCCGTGCATCCGGCGGCATTGCGAACGGTTACATAGACGGTGATAGAGTAGTTCGGCATACTTTGATAGGAATAAGAGGTAGTGGCTGTCGGATTACAGGTTCCCGATGTAGAGAAGCAATAGGATGAGCCGCCGGAGGCATATACTAAGAAACCGCTGCCCGGACAGGCGGTTGAAGGCGCCGAAGTGATGGTGGCGGTCGGGGGCACGCTTACCGTTAATGTTACCGTTTTGCTGTCCGAAGAAATGCACCCTAACGCATTCTTCGCTCGGAGGGTGTAGGTGGTTGTCGTCGTCGGAGTAACTTGCAGGGTGTTTTCCGTCTGCCAGGTGGTGCCGTCGTCGAAACTGTATGATGTGGCGCCGGAGACGGTCGCCGTGAGGGTCGCCGCGGCGCCTGTGCATACGCTCGCTGCCGACACGGTAAGGCTGGTGAGGGAAGGGGCTGCCTCTCCCACTACGGTAGCCGAAGCCGCCGCTGCCGTTTCGCAGCCTAACGGCGAGCGGGCTTTGACGGTATAAGTAGTCGTACTGTTCACGGTAACGTTCGTGGTGTTGCCTGTTTGCCAGCTGCCGTTGTTAAACTGGTAGGACGCTGCGCCGGCGGTAGCCGTCAGCTGTACGGATGTGCCGGCGCACACCGTCGTGCTCGCTGCCGAGAGGCTCACCGTCGGGGCAGCCTGCACGGCGACGGTAGCCGAAGCCGCTGACGCCGTTTCGCAGCCTAACGGCGAGCGGGCTTTGACGGTGTAGGTCGTATTGGCGTCCACGGTAACGTTCGTGGTGTTGCCTGTTTGCCATACACCGTTGTTAAATGAATAGGACGATGCGCCGGCGGTAGCTGTCAGCGTAACCACTGTGCCGGCGCAGACGGTAGCGCTGGAGGCGGAGAGGGTGATGGTCGGGGCTGCCTGCACGGCAACGGTGGCCGAAGCCGCTGTGGCCGTTTCGCAGCCTAACGGCGAACGGGCTTTGACGGTGTAGGTAGTTGTATTGTCCACGGTAACGTTCGTGGTGTTGCCTGTTTGCCATACACCGTTGTTAAATGAATAGGACGATGCGCCGGCGGTGGCTGTCAGTGTAACCAATGTGCCGCCGCAGACGGTAGCGCTCGATGCCGAGAGAGACACCGTCGGCGCCGCCTGCACCGTTATCGACTCCTGCACGGCGGACGACTCGCAGCCTAACGGCGAACGCGCCTTCGCGGTATAGGTTACGTTGCCGGTTACGGTTACGGAGGTCGTATTGCCCGATTGCCATGTCGTGCCGTTGTCGAAGCTGTAAGCGTCGGCGTCGGTCGGGGTAACGGTCAGCGTAACCGCCGTGCCCGAGCAGACCAGTGTATTGGAGGCTTCGAGTAGCACATTCACCGGCGCGGCCTCGACCGCCACCGTTGTCGAAGCCGACGACGTGCAGCCCAGCGCCGTCCGGGCAACGACCGTATAGGATGGATTGTACTGGTTCACGGTAACCACCGCCGTATTGCCCGCTTGCCAGTTGTTGGGGCCGTTGAAGGAATATTCGATGGCGCCGGTAGCCGCTGCCGTCAGCGTAACTACCGCCCCAAGGCACACCGACGCCGACGAGGGCGTCAGGGAGACTGTCGGCGTGGGGTTCAC
>JAISXF010000048.1 GCA_031270845.1 Prevotellaceae bacterium | reverse complement strand
ACTTTCATCACATACGTGACGGACTTCATCACGTACGTGATAACTTTCATCACGTACGTGATGGTTTTCATCACGTACGTGGGAGATTTCATTTTTCAGGGAAACGGGCAGTTTTTGTTTGTTTGTATATTATTTTTTCCTGTCCGAACGTGGCAGGCGTAGCTCGTAAGACGTAAGAACATAGACGAAAGAACATAGACGTCTATCGTCTATCGTCTATCGTCTATTGTCTATCGTCTGTCGTAATTCGTAATTCGTAATTCGTAATTAAAAAAACGTAATTCGTAAAAAAGTTCTATCTTTGCAGCTTCAAATTTTATGGAGGATATAATATGACAACTCAAACAACAGCGGAAATACCGCAGGGAACCGGCGAACAGACACCGGAAAAACAGCGTTACAGCGATGCCGAACTGCTGGAATTTAAGGAGCTGATACTGGCAAAGCTGGCAAAAGCCCAGCGCGATTATACATTGCTGCTCTCGAGCGTAACCAACACCGAAAGCAACGACACCGAAGACACCGCGCCTACCTTCAACGTGCTCGAAGAAGGCGCGTCGGCGCTCTCGAAGGAGGAGGCCGGGCAGCTGGCGCTCAGGCAGCAAAAGTTTATCAAATCGCTGGAAGCGGCTTTAATCCGTATTGAAAACAAAACGTACGGTATCTGCCGCGAAACCGGCAGGAAGATTCCGAAAGAACGCCTGCTCTCAGTGCCTCACGCTACGTTGAGCATCGAAGCCAAAGCGGGTAAATAACCGGTCGCGTACAAACCCCCTTACTTTTATCCGTTCAGCATGAAATTAACTACCGGAAAAATCACCATTCTCATCATTGCCGCGGTGGTTGTTCTTGACCAGGCCGTAAAGATATGGATTAAGACCACGATGCCCCTTGACCGCGAATTTGCGGTATTCGGCAACTGGTTTCTGATCCATTTTACGGAAAACCCCGGTATGGCCTTCGGCATGAAGTTCGGCGGGGAGGCCGGCAAGCTCTTCTTAAGCGCATTCCGTATCGTGCTGGTAATTTTTATCGGCATGATGCTGGTTCGCCTCAATCGAAGGACGGACACGCCCATGGGGGTCATGGCCGGCTTTGCGCTTATTCTGGCCGGCGCGGCGGGGAATATCATCGACAGTTTGTTTTACGGCATGCTGTTCGGCTCGTCGGTCGGGCAGGTCGCGACGTTCATGCCCGAAGCAGGAGGGTATTCGTCTTTTCTTTTCGGGAATGTCGTTGATATGCTCTACTTCCCGATTATTGACTCCCGGTGGCCCGACTGGCTGCCGTTTTGGGGCGGGGAAGAGTTTGTCTTCTTCCGTCCGATTTTTAATGTCGCCGATGCGGCTATCAGTACCGGCGTTATCTATTTATTACTCTTTAAGCGGGCATTCTTTACGGCCAAAAACCGACCGGCTGTTGAACCGCAGCCCGAATAGGGGATTATGCGCCGTTTAGCCTTTTTACTCTACAGCCTGCTGGTCATTGCTGCGGGTGAGGTGAAGGCACAGGCGCCGATGTCGCTCTCCATTGCGCCCGACGCGCGAGCTGCCGGCATCGGCAATGCCGGCCTGGCCACCACGCCTGACGCCGCCGCGCAGCACTGGAATGTCGCCAAATATGCGTTTGCCGACGACCCCGCCGGCCTTCAACTCTCTTATATTCCATGGATGCCGAATCTGGCCGGCGGGATGAACATTCTTTATTTGTCGGGGTACAAAATCTTCGGAACGCAGGCCGTCAGCGCGTCGCTGCATTACTTCTCGGCCGGGGAGATTGTTTCTGACAATGAATGGACGGACTATACCGCATCGCCGGTGGACTGGGCGGTGGATGTCGGGTACTCGAAGCATTTTGGGCGATGGTTTTCGCTGGGAGTGGCCTTCCGGTACGTGATGGTCGATTACATGAAGCGCGACAGGGCGTTCTCGCTGCCCACCGCACGCACGCTGGCGGCCGACATCGGCGCCTGCTTCCGGTTGCCGGTCGCCTTTGGCGAATGGACATTCGGCGCTGCCCTCACCAACGCCGGCGGCAAGCTGGAAATGGGCGAAGGCCACCATCTCGCGCTGCCCGCCAACGCCGGCGCAGGCATGCAGGTGGCATGGTCTCTCAAAGACCCGCACCGGGTGCTTGTCGCCATCGACGTAAACAAACCCCTGACCGGCAAAAACAACACCTCCGGCCACGCATTCGACACCCCCCACGCCGGCGGGGGCGTAGAGTACAGCTACGCGCAACAAATCGCCCTGCGCGCCGGATACCATTATACCGGTTCGGGCGGCAATAACCGGTCGTACCTCACCGTCGGCGCGGGCGTGTATTTTCGGAACATCCGGTTTGACATCGCGTACTGGGCAACAACCGGCCGGCGGAGCGTGGCGCTGCACAATACCCTGCATTTTTCGCTCGGCTATACGTTTGCGTCCCGCGCGACACGTCCGGTGAGCGACGAACAACCCGTACCGTAACCCCGAAATTACTCCGTTATGCGACACCTTATTTTATCCGTTTTATATGCTGCGACGGTCATTAGCGCCGGCGCGGCGCCGCTGCGCAATGTCCCGCAGGTATTGATTCAGCCTAACGGCGATACGCTCCGCTGCTTTGCGTCGGGCGACGAATTTTTCCATTATCTGCACGATGCCGACGGCTATACCATCGTCGTTGATACCGCTTCCGGCTATTATATGTACGCCGTGCGCGAGGGCGACGGCATAAAGGCCTCTGCGTGGAGGGCGGGGAAAATCAATCCGGCGCAAGCCGGCCTGACAAAACATATTCTGCCGTCGGCAAGCCGGATGCGCGACATCATAACCGCGAGGCAGGCCTATTACCGTACCGGAGTGGCGCCCCGCCTTTCGGACGCCTCCAAGGCGCCGCCGGCATACGTCCGTAATCACGGGACGCTCAACAACCTCGTTGTATTTATCCGCTTTAGCGACGAAGCCGAAGGCGTCTTTAGCCAGCCGGTGTCGTACTTCGATAACCTGTGCAACGGCGAAGCCTCGCTGAAGGCCTATTATGAAGAAGTGTCCTACGGTAAACTGACCATCCCCTCCACTTTTTACCCCGTGCCTTCGGGCAGCGCCGTGCTGTCGTACCAGGATGCGCATCCGCGAAGCTATTATAAGCCATACAGCGGAGCTAATCCCGAAGGGTATCAAAATGAATCCCAACAAAGCGCCCGCGAACAGGCGCTGGTGGCCAATGCTGCCAACGCCGTTGCAGGTGAAGTGCCCAGCGACCTGTCTATCGACATGAACGCCGACGGGTACGTCGATATGATGGCTTTTATCGTATCCGGTAACAGCGACGGCTGGAACGACCTGCTCTGGCCGCACCGGTGGGCGCTGTACATGTATCCGGCTTTTATCGGCGACAAGCGGGTGTATGACTTTCAGTTTGTGCCGGTCGGCTCGCTCGCGCTCGGAACCCTCTGCCACGAGACCTTTCACGTCCTCGGAGCGCCTGATTTATATCATTATTACGAAAATTACCTTTCTCCCGTATATAAGTGGGACATTATGGAAGTGGATGACACGCCTCCGCAACACATGGGCGCTTATATGAAATATAAATACGGGAACTGGATTGATGAAATTCCCGTTATCGCGCCGGGGCGGTATGACCTTGCGCCGCTTAATGTCGCCGACTCCGGCAACGCCTTTAAAATACCGGTGCCGGGGCACGGGGAGCAGTTTTATGTGGTCGAATATCGGAAAAAGGCTGCCGCCGGATTTGAATCGCTGCTGCCCGGTTCGGGTATGATTGTATATCGGATTGACAGCCGCTTCGAAGGCAATGCCGATTATGACGGCACGGCCATTTTCGACGAGGTCTATGCCTTCAGGCCGGGCGGGACGCAGACGGCGAACGGCAACCCCGCCCGTGCGCACTTCAGCAGCGCCAGCGGGCGCATAAAATTTAATCTCGCCGCCGACCCGCGCCCGTGGATAAATAACGCTGTGAATGACGATTATACTTCTATCACCGAAATTTCGGACGCCGGCGAGACCATTTCGTTCGTTTACGGCGAATACGGAAAGGTGGCGTGGATTGCGATTACGATGCCCGACACCATCGTCGCCGGTAACCCCGTGCCGCTGTCGGCTACGGCGCTGCCTGCCGACGCTGCCAACCGAGTGTTGACGTGGGAGATAATCGACGGCTCGGGCATCGCCCGTATTGACGGCGCGCGGCTCGTTGGCGATACCGTCGGCACGGTTACGGTACAGGCTTCGGCGCAGGACGGCGGCGGGGCGCAACCGGCGGTGAAGACTGTCTTCGTCCGGTGGCAGCATGTCGATTCGATAGCCATTACATCGGCGGGCGCGCTCGCCATCGGCGCGTCGATGCCCCTGAGGGCGACGGTATTTCCATCGAATGCGACGGTCAAAACGGTCGTCTGGAGTGTCATCGCCGGCAGCGGCGCCGCGCATATCGACGGCGCCGTATTAACCGGCGACGCCCCGGGCGCCGTTACCGTGCACGCCACGGCGGGGGACGGCTCGGGCGTGGTTGCCGTTAAGGTTGTAGAAATATTGCCGATATGGGTCTCGAGCATTGACATTGTTACCAAATCGACGGTGTATGTCGGCGAGTCTATTCCCCTCACTGCCATCGTATATCCTGACGATGCGAGCAATAAAGCCGTGCGTTGGTCGGTTATTAACAACACGGGCGCGGCGCATGTCGCCGGCCTTACGCTGGTGGGCGACGCGCCCGGCAAGGTTGTCCTTCGGGCATCGGCGGAGGACGGCTCTGGGGTGCAGGCGAACCGCGATATTGAAATCCGGCCGCACGACCAGAAACACTCCGTCAACGTATCGTGGACAAACGGGTTCGGCGCCGACGGGTTTCTCACCGTCGAAGCCGAAAAAGGCCTCTACCGCGTTGAACTTTACGCCGTCTCCGGCGCCAAAATCAAAGAATACCCCGCCACCGGACACACTATGCAGCTCTCCTTCGCCGGCCTGCCGAAAGGGGTATATATCGTGCACGTGTGGCACGACAAAACATCGCGCTCAGCGGTCAAAGTAATGTGGTAAGCAGGGCTTTGATGTATGATGTATGATGTATGATGTATGATGTATGATGTTTCTCGACAAGCTCGACATGACGGTGGCGGGGCTCCCCCTCCTTTGGAGGGGGCTGGGGGGAGGCGTCCTCGCTTCGCTCGACATGACGGCACTAACGCACCTGCACCGAACAAAAATCACGCAATGTTAACTTTTAATACTTGAATTATGATAAAATCTAATGAACAATTAAAATTAAAAACATGAAAACAAAACTTTCAATTTTCAATTTTCAACTTTCAACTTTGCTGCTGGCGCTCCTGTTCGCGCTGTCCGGCTGCAGTGATAATGACAACTTGGACAATAAGGCGCCCGAAAGCTTCACTACACGTTACCGGGGAACCAACATGTACACGAGCACTTATGTCCCCGAGGAGGATATCGACAGGTTGGGCGGCTGGAACGTCAACCTTGTCAGGTGGTGGCTTCATTGGGCGATAGAAGATAACGCCCCCTGGGAGGTGTACCGGCAGGGTATCGTGGCGCAGTGCGAAAGGCTGGATGGCAGCCTTGACGCGCTCCGGCGAAACGGCATCAAAGTGTGCCTTACCATGGGTACTTATCCCGGAGGAATCCTGCCGGGACATCAAAACAGGATGTTCTTTGAAATCCCCCGGCAGGATGAGTTTGTGCAGACATGGGAATATGTTGCTGAGCACTACAAAGACGAAGAAACCGTCGTCATGTATGACCTCATGAACGAGCCGTATTCGGCCAACATGCCCGATATGGCGGGACTGCTCACGAAGGACGAACTGTTCCTCAAGACCGTGCGGGCCATACGCGCCCTCGGCGACGACACAGAGATTGTGTATGAAGGAGAAGCGGTGGAGGGCGCCCTCAAATGGTTCACACCGTTCGACGAGCCCGGCATCATCTACAGCGCCCATGTGTATTACCCCCATGCGCTCACACACCAGGCTCTGGCGGCGGACTTAACGCCTACTGTAAGCTATCCGGGCGTCATCGGCAATTCTTACTGGGACAGCGAAAAGCTCCGCGACCACTACCGCGACGTCAAGCGCTTTGCCGACGACAACCATGTGCGCATCTTTGTCGGCGAGTTCGGCTGCGTCAATTGGGCGCCCAACAACAGCGCCTACCATTACCTCAAAGACTGCATCGAGTTCTTTGAAGACGAAGGCTGGGACTATACGTATTTCGGATATACCCCGAAGTGCACGACCAATTACGGCGCCACCGCGTGGAGCGCCCAGCACGACACGCTGCACTATGCCGGGCCTTGTCCGCTCGACCGGGAGACCGACCGCCTCACGCTGCTCAAAAGCTTCTGGGCGAAAAACAAGGAATGAAGTATGAGGTATGAAGTATGA
>JAISXF010000108.1 GCA_031270845.1 Prevotellaceae bacterium | reverse complement strand
GAGACAATAGACGTTAGACAATAGACAATAGAACCGCGAAGCGGCGACATTATTATAGACTTTGAGACAATAGACGTTAGACAATAGACAATAGAACCGCGAAGCGGCGACATTATTACAGTCGAGGGAAAGAAAAAACCCGTTTTTCTCGTCCCAAAACTTTTGGCGAAAGAAAAAAGTGTTTTTTTCTCGTCTCAAAACTTTTGGCGAAAGAAAAAAGTGTTTTTTTCTCGTCTCAAAACTTTTGGCGAAAGAAAAAAACGTTTTTTTCTCGTCTCAAAACTTTTGGCGAAAGAAAAAAACGTTTTTTTCTCGTCTCGGAAGTTCCGGGAACAGAAAAAAGCGTTTTTTTCTCGTCCTCGGAGTTCGAGGGAAAGAAAAACGTTTTTTTTATAGTTGAAAGTTGAGAACGATGAATTACGAATTACGAATTACGACCGTAGGGGCGGCCGGCGCCCGCCCTATTGCGTTGTTCGCCCCCCCGGCGGCACGCCCCATTGCGCGGGGGGGCGGGCGCCGGCCGCCCCTACGGTCGTAATTCGTAATTCATCCGGCGTAAGCCGTAATTCGTAATTCGTAATCCGTAATTCATCCGGCGTAAGCCGTAATGCGTAATTCGTAATTCGTAATCCGTAATCCGTAATTCATCCGGCGGAAGCCGTAATGCGTAATTCGTAATTCGTAATTACTTTATGCATCGGATTGAGTAGGCGTCGGCACGGGCGCCGCCGGCGGCGGGAGAGGCGGAGATGCTCTTCGACCCGGAGCTGTTGTGCGTCTGGAAGGCTAATACCGCGAAGCCGAGGCCGGCTGTATTGTCGGATGGATACGGGGAATTGCCCCAGTAGGAGCCCCAGAGGCCGCTCATGCTGCCCATGAGCATGGCGTAGCTGCCGTCGAAGCGGGCGGCGGCCGGAAAATGAGACGTAACTATCGGGTCGCTGTTGAGGTAAAGCTGCCATCCGTAGTTATAATCGGCCAGAGAGAGGAGGCCGTCGCCGGTTATATCAACGATGTTAAAGGAGACGATGTCGTTCGCATCGCCCCATTCGTAGCCGCCCGACGGGGTGAAGGTGCGGAAGACGCCGGCCGGAGGCACCCGCCAGCCCGGAGGACAGGGGTCGTAGCACGATTTCACACCTTTATTAATATAGTCGCCTGCGGCATCTTTGACATAGCCTTCGGGATTGCCCCAGAGGGCGTCGGAACCGCGCCCTGCCTGTAGCCAGTCGCGCGACGTGCCGTACTGCGCATAATTGGACAGGCACACCGTCGGGTTGCGGATGGCATAGAGGAGGGTATTATGAGTAATGTCCGACCAGCTGGAATTACTGATTACGACCGGTTGCCCTTCGGCGTCGTACAGCGGCGCGCCGAGCGTCGCGGTGTTTCCCAGCAGCGTGGCGGCGGCGGGAAAGGGGTCTTTGCGTCCCCACTGGTAAAGCATTCCGTAGGTCGGGGCTCCGGTCGGGGCATCTGTCAGGGCTCCGGTCAGCGCTCCGAGGTTACGGTCCATTACTTCATAGCCTGTTTCGGCCGGCAGCGAGGCAACATCGCCTTCCGGCATCCAGATATGCCAGCTCCAGAGGATGGTATTGTCGGCGTCATAGACGGCAATCACGGCGTTGCCGGAAACAAACGGCGGCGCGACCGTGAACAGCACGCGACCGCCGTCGAGCTCGATAGAGGAAATAAGTCCCGTGCCGGATTCGTAATAATCCTGCCAGAGCAGCCGTGCCGACACGGGCGCAATCGCGGCGCTTGCGGCATGGAATGCAGCCGGGTCGATAATGCCCGCCGCGCCGTTACCGATAACCGTAGCATCGAACGAATACCGTCCGGCGCCGGTTACGATATAGCAGTTCGCGGTGCCGGAGGCGCTCAGATTGCGGGTCGTTGCGTCGGGGTTGTTGGGGTTGTTGGGGTCGTTGGGGCCTGCCTGGGAGCAGGCGGCGAGCGCCATCAAAGCGACGGCGCAGTGTAATAGAATGGGATTTTGTTTCATAAAATAATACGATTAATACTTCATTTGAATGCGTGAAATTATACATTATTTGCCACTGCGGCAATACATGCTATATAATTTTTTCGTACTTTTGTCGAAAAATTAACGCTTTGATAATAAGAAAACATTTTTGGTTAGCCTGCATTCTTTGCTGTATCTGTCTGTCATTACATGCGCAGTATGACAAACAGTACTTTTTTTACCGGGGGCGGCAGTTTCTGATGGACAACAAATTTGCGCAGGCCATTACGAATTTCAATACGCTCATTAAAGCCGACACGTCGCTGTACGATGCCTATTTTTTTCGCGGCGTTGCCAAATATAATCTGAATGATTTTATCGGGGCGCAGGCCGATTTCTCGAAGGCCGTCGAGCTCAATCCGGTTTACACTATTGGGTATCATTATCGGGCAGTAGCCTGCGTCAGCCTGAAGAAGTATGACGAGGCGCTATCCGACCTCGAAACCGCCATCGGCCTGAGGCCAGGCTATGCCGGGCTGTATTTCACGCGCGGCGTAACCTACCTCCTCACCCAGCAGTTCGAGCAGTCGATTAGTGATTTTAACCGCTTCCTTCGCTACGAGCCGAAATCCAGCGACGCCTACCTGCGGCGCGGAACGGCCTATCTCTTTTTGCAGGACACGGTCAAAACGCTGGACGATTATAATACGGCCGTGCTTTTAAGCAAATTCGACCCCGAAGTATATGTCATTCGTTCGCGCGTGTATGCGATGCAGGGCGAGACCAATCTGGCGCTGGCCGATTTGAATGAAGCCCTCCGGCTCGACTCTACCATCTCGCTGGCCTATTTCAACCGCGCCGTGCTGCGTTACAACCAGCAGGATATTGCGGGGGCGCTGGCCGATTTCCAAAAGGTGCTGGAACAGGACCCCGACAATGCCCTGACGTACTACAACCGCGCGCTCATCCGCTCGCAAATAGGCGACTACAACCTGGCGCTCGACGATTACGAAAAGGTGATGGCCATCAATCCCAATAATGTGCTGGCGTACTATAACAGGGCGGCGGTGTTCATCGAACTGAACCGGTTTTATGAGGCGATGAACGATTATACGCGCGCTATCGAACTCTACCCCGATTTTGCCAATGCCTATACCAATCGCGGCTACGTGAAAGCGCAACTCGGGCGGCCTTCCGCAGCGAAAGACGATTACGACATGGCGCAGCGGAAAATCAACGAGTATAAAGCCAAGATGACCGACAGCACCTTCTCGGCCTACGCCGACACCAGCAAACAGTTCAGCAAGCTGCTGACGCTGGATGCCGAATTTGCGAAAAAGGATTTCAATGAAAACCTCCTCCAGTACCGCAAAGTGGATGTCCAGCTCAAGCCGCTCTTTAAGCTGGCGTTGGTCACGCGCCCCAGCGTGCCGCTCGACAAACAGTACTATCATCCGGCGTGGGAGCAGTTCCGCCGCGACGAGCCGTTACCGGTCGAGATGGTGAGCGAAATCCCGGCGCGCACTATGGCCGACCTGATGCGGGAAGATTCGCTGGCCACCGAATACCTTAAGCAATATCAAACCGCCGCTGCCTATTTTAATAAAGGGATGACGCAGTTTCAGCTGCGCTACTTCAACAGCGCCTTGAACTATTTCAATAAGGCGATTGAGTTAGACCCGAACAATGCCTTCTATTACCTTAACCGCAGCGCCCTGCAAAGCGAGATGATTGACTTTATTGCTTCGGTTGAGAATAATGTGCAGGTGCTGGCCTTAGACAATTACAGCACCGCCACCCGGGCGCGCACCGCCGCGCCGCAGGAAGTCAAAATGTACGACTACGAAGAGGCCATCGGCGACCTCAACAAAGCCGCCCGGCTCATGCCCGACCTGGCGTACATCTATTATAATCTCGGCAACCTGCGCTGCCTCTCCGACGCCATTCCCGAATCTATCAGCAACTACACGCAGGCCATCAGGCTCTATCCCAATATGGGGGAAGCCTACTACAATCGCGGGCTGGTACACATTTATCTGCGCGAAGTCGAAAAAGGCTGCCTCGATGTGAGCAAGGCCGGCGAATTAGGCATCGAAGAGGCCTACAGCGTAATCAAAAGATACTGCGTGAAAGAGTAGGACATTGAATATTCAATGCCTCGGATGAAATTTCAGGATGGTTTTCTGCCAGCGTTTCCGGTCGAGGTGGGTGTAAATTTCGGTGGTGAGGATGCTTGCATGTCCGAGCATTTCCTGCACGGCGCGTATGTCGGCGCCGTTTTCGATGAGGTGCGTGGCAAACGAGTGCCGCAGCGTGTGCGGACTGATGTGTTTTGTTAATCCGATTTGAACAGCCAGCCCTTTAATGATGCGGAATATCATCGACCGCGACATGCCCTTGCCCCGACGGTTGAGAAACAGAATATCTTCGTACCGGCGGTTGACGGGTTGTCCGGCGCGTACCTCAAGGTAGAGATTGATAGCTTTTATCGCCCGCTTGCCGATAGGTACCAGGCGTTGCTTGTTGCCTTTACCGATGACGCGGATAAATTCGTCGTCGGAGAGGAACAGGTCGGAGATATGCAGCGTAACGGCTTCCGATACGCGCAGGCCGCATCCGTAAATGGTTTCGAGGATGGCGCAGTTCCGGTGACCATCGAAGCGGCTGAGGTCGATGGCGGCAATAAGTTGATCGATTTCGACGGCGCTCAGTACATCGGGCAGGTACAGTCCCAATTTCGGCTGCTCAATCACCTCCATCGGGTTGAACTCAATGCGGTTTTCCAGTATCAGAAACTTAAAAAACGCCCGGATGCCGCTAATGATACGCGCCTGCGACCGCTTGCCGATGCGTTCGTCGTAGAGGCCGGCCAGAAATTGCTCAATATCCTGCGGAGTAACAGTGGTGGGGAGCGCTTTGGAATGACTGCTGCAAAAAAGGTACAGCTTCCGGCAGTCGAACATGTAGGAATGCACGGTGTTTTTCGACAGCGACCGTTCCAGTAGCAGGTAGGCTTTGAAATCGTCAATAGCGGTTTCCCATGCTTCTGCACAAGTGACGGTTTTCATTTTAATCAGGAATTCATAATTCGAGCAGGTATTTGCCGTATTCGGTTTTGTTCATGGCTTCGCCCAGGGCGTGCAGCGCGCGGCGGTCGATCCAGTTATTGCGCCAGGCGATCTCTTCGATACAGGCAATGTAAAACCCTTGCCGGTTCTGAATGGTGGCGACGTAGTTCGACGCTTCGAGCATACTGTCGGCGCTGCCGGTGTCGAGCCATGCGAAGCCGCGGCCGAACAACTCGACAATAAGCCTGTTTTCGTGCAGATACACGCGGTTAAGGTCGGTAATCTCCAGCTCGCCGCGCGCCGACGGTTTCAGATGCCGCGCTTTTTCGCACACTGTCCGGTCATAGAAATAAAGGCCGGGGACGGCATAGTTCGATTTGGGTTGCGCCGGCTTCTCTTCGAGCGATACTACGCGGTTTGTATCATCGAACTCCACGACGCCGTACGCACGCGGGTCTTTCACATAGTAGCCGAAGATGCACGCGCCGCGGTCGGCCACGCTATCAACCGCCCGTTTGAGCATGGACGAAAAGCCCTGTCCGTAAAAGATATTATCGCCAAGCACCAGCGCGCCGCCCTCGCCGTCGAGGAACGACTCGCCCAGAATAAAGGCTTCGGCCAGTCCATTGGGCTTTTCCTGCACGATATAATGAAACGACATCCCGATGCTGTCGCCCGTACCGAGCAGGTCGCGGAACATCGGCAGGTCGCGCGGTGTGGAGATAATCAGCACCTCGCGGATGCCGGCCAGCATCAGGGTCGAGAGCGGGTAATAAATCATGGGCTTGTCATACACCGGCATCATTTGCTTCGAAATGGCCTTCGACGCGGGAAAGAGGCGGGTCGCAACACCGCCGGCCAAGATAATTCCTTTCATATTCTTATTCTTATTTTTAGATTTGAAGCTCCAAAGGTAAGAAAAAATATTTAGTACCTTTGCACGTTTTTTAACCGCTATTCTCTTTTTCTTATGCACTTTTTATACAATACGGGTATTCATATTTATTCGCTGGCGCTATGGCTGGCGTCGCCATTCCATACGAAGGCGCGGCTGTTTCGCGCCGGTCGCAGGCACCTCTTTAAGCGCCTCGAGGCGGCAATGACCGGCGAGGCCGCCGCCGTCTGGTTTCACTGCGCGTCGCTGGGCGAGTTTGAGCAGGGACGCCCGCTGCTGGAAGCCTATCGCCGGCAATGTCCCGAACATACGATTTTGCTGACCTTCTTTTCCCCTTCGGGATATGAAATTCAAAAGAACTATGCGGGCGCCGACTGGGTATTTTACCTCCCGCTCGACACGCCCCGCAACGCCCGCCGGCTGATTGACATCGTCCGTCCGCGAACGGCGATTTTTATTAAATATGATTTTTGGTACAATATCCTGCATACCCTGCAAAAAGAGGGCGTGCCGATTTACGTGGTATCGGCGATATTCCACCCTTCGCAGCTGTTTTTTAAGCGCTACGGAGGCTTCTTCCGAAAAATGCTGCGCACCTGCCGGCAGCTCTTTGTGCAGGACGACTACTCGCGCGAGCTGCTCGCGTCGATAGGCATCGCCAACGTGCAGGTGAGCGGCGACACCCGCTTCGACCGCGTGCGGGAGCTTGCTCAGGCGCCCCGACCGATGCCGCACCTCGACGCATTCCTCGCCGGCCGGCCGGCGCTGGTGGCCGGCAGTACCTGGCCTGCCGACGAAGACCGCCTCGAAGCCGCCTTCGCCGCCCTGCCCGAAAGGGTCAAACTGATTATCGCCCCGCACGAAATCGACGAAGAGCATATCGCAAACATCGAACGGCGCTTCCGACGCTTTGGCGCCGTCCGCTATTCGGCCCTCTCCGGCGCACTCCAACCGGCGGCGTGGCGCGAGAGCCGGACACTGATTTTAGACACCATCGGTATGCTGTCGGCGGCGTATCGTTACGGCGCGGTAGCGTATGTGGGCGGCGGGTTCAGCGCGTCGGGCATCCACAACACGCTCGAAGCGGCGGTGTATGGCCTGCCGGTGGTCTTCGGCCCCAACTACGCGCGTTTCCGCGAAGCCTGCGACCTGATAACCCAGGGCGGCGCGGCCTCTTATACGAACAGAAAAAAACTGGAATCAATCCTCCTGCAATGGTTCACCGACGACGGGGCGCGACAGGCCGCCGGCAGCATCAGCCGGCAATATGTCATCGCCCATTGCGGCGCCACAGAAACCATACTGAAAGCAATAGCTTTTTAATTACGAATTACGAATTACGAATTACGAATTACGGAAGAACATAGACGTAAGACGTGAATTGAAAAAGTCTAAAAGTCTTCCGTCGTAATTCGTAATTCGTAATTAAATGGGCTGTCATTTTGGCAGAGCAGGGCGTATTTTATGCCGTTTTGACAGTAAAATACCTTCTGCCGACCGGCAGAACCTACTTTTCGACCCAAAAGTACCTTCTGCCGGTCGGCAGGACCTTCTTTCCGGTCGGAAAGCCCCTTTTGCCGGTCGGCAGCACCTTCCCGCGGCTCGGCGAGGCTATTTTTCCGGTATTTTTGTCTATTATCTAAACGTCT
>JAISXF010000091.1 GCA_031270845.1 Prevotellaceae bacterium | reverse complement strand
AATGCCGAATTTGCGCGTCCGCTAAAAGACCTCTCCGACGGCGACCATACTGTTATCGAGGCCATCCCGCAGCAAATCTATACCGGTGAGCCGATAACCGTTATTCCCACGGTTTATTTTTATGATGAAGACACGCCGGCGGTGAAGCTCGAGCTGGGCAAGGATTTTTCCATTACCTATAAAAATAATATAGAGGTGGGCATGGCGCAGCTCACTATCTACGGCAAGGGCGGCTACAAAGGGCAGGCCGGCAGAGCCTTCGATATTGTGCACCAGGTATAAACGATTTAATTACGAATTACGGCATCCGGCTGACGCCGGAACAGCTGACGAGGCACAAGTCGCCGCGGCACAACCGCCCCTGTCCGCAACCGGCGACAGTATTGACGTCGGGGACGACTCGTTTTTCATGCTCCGGGAATCGCCCGTTCAGGTATTACGCGACGCCTCGCGGGGGATGGCTCTCGCGGGCATAATGCCGGCGCCCGACCGTTAGCCGGCGTCGCGCAGGGCGGGGATTATCGTTGGAAACAGTTCCCGCCGGCGGTTCGTGACTGGCGGTTTCATCAGTCAATAAAAAAACGTATCTTTGCCGTCAAATTATAAGTTGTATATATGAAACGTCATTTTGTTTTTCCGGTATTTATCCTCTTCAGTTTCTTTCTTTTCTTTGGCGGCAGTGCAGCGCCGGACGCGCCCGGGCCGAAGTATGTCTTTCTGTTTATCGGCGACGGGATGGGGCTTGCGCATGTCTCGCTCACGGAGGCTTACTTAGCCGCGAAGGACGGAGTTCATGGCAGCGGCAATGTATCGTTTACGTCGTTCCCCGTTGTCGGGCTGGTTACTACCCATTCGGCCAACCGGCTCGTAACATGCTCGTCGGCGGCGGCCACTGCGCTCGCCACCGGCCATAAGACAAATAATAATATGCTGGGCGTGGCGCCCGACAGCGTTACGCGCTATACGGCGCTCACCTACCCGCTGCACAAAGCCGGCTACCGGATAGGCATCGCCACGAGCGTGAGCATCGACCATGCTACGCCGGGAGGCTTTTATGCGCAGTCGGTGTCGCGCAACCGGTATTATGACATCGGCTCGCAGGCGGCCGGAACGGGCTTCGAGTTCTTTGCCGGCGGCGGATTTATCTACCCCGCCGGGCGTACGGGCGACCAGCCCGACATTTACGCGCAACTGGCCGATGCCGGATACCGGATTGTCCGCGGGCCTGAAGGCGCAGCGGAGCTTTCGTCCGGCGCTGGAAAAGCCGTCCTGGTGCAGCATGAAGGCAAGGATAACCATTCGTTGCCGTATGCTATCGACCGGGGAGACGACGATTTGACGCTGTCGCAAATTACCCGGGCGGCGATCCGCGTGCTTGACAATCCCCGCGGCTTCTTTGCCATGATCGAAGGCGGCAAAATCGACTGGGCAGGGCACGGCAATGATGCCGCGACCATCATCCACGAAGTGGTCGATTTCTCCGACGCGATAGCCATCGCCGTCGAATTTTACCGCCGGCATCCCGACGAAACGCTGATTCTGGTAACCGCCGACCATGAAACGGGCGGACTGGCACTCGGTCGCGACGGCTCGTATTCGCTCCTGCCGACGGCCTACGACGAGCAAAGCCGGTCGATTGATGCGGCGGGCAAAGACCGCGATGCCCTGCGGGAAGCCGTACGGGAAATCGACAAAAAGGCGCATGTGGCATGGACAACCGGCGGACATACCGGTATCATGGTGCCTCTCTACGCCATCGGCGCAGGCAGCGAACGGTTTGCCGGAAAACTGGACAATACCGACATCCCTAACCGGATACTCGCCATTATGCATCAGGAATGGCGATAGGCGTCCGATTCGATGGACGCATTATTCCAATGGCTAAAATCTATTATTTAAAACCAATAAATCAACAAGAGTATGAAAAAATTAGTAGCAGGTATCGACGTGGGCGGCACAAATTCCGTGTTCGGCTTAGTCGATGAAACAGGAAAAATCTATGCCGAAGGCTCTATCTCATCCGTTAAGTACAAAGATTTTGACGTGTATTTGCAGGTGCTTTGCGACGGGGTCAAAAGCCTGTCGGTAAAGATTGACGAGCCGCATGAAGTAATCGGTATCGGCGTCGGCGCTCCGATGGGGAATTACTACAACGGCTGTATCGAAAATGCCTCCAATCTGGTATGGCAAGGCACTTTGCCCTTCGCCGCAAAAACGGGTGTGCATTTTCCGGGGATTCCCATCGTGCTGACCAACGACGCCAACGCGGCCGCCATCGGCGAGATGATTTACGGCGGCGCCAAGGGGATGAAGAATTTCGTAGTCATCACCCTCGGCACGGGGCTGGGCGGCGGCATTGTAGTCAACGGCGAGGTGCTCTACGGGCATGACGGGTTCGCCGGCGAGCTGGGGCATATTATCGTTACTGTTAACGGGCGCGAGTGCGGCTGCGGACGGCGCGGCTGCCTCGAAACCTATGCCTCGGCGACGGGCATCAAACGGACGGTCTATAAGCTGCTGGCCGACCATATCGGCGACAGCGCCCTGAAGAATATCAGCTTTAACGAACTGACTGCCGAGATGATTACCACCGCCGCCATCAAGGGCGACCCGATAGCTATCGAAGCCTACCGGCATACGGGCGAGCAGCTCGGGCGCGCACTGGCCGACCTGGTGGCGATCACCGTCCCCGAAGCGATATTCCTGTTCGGCGGCCTGGCCAAAGCCGGCAAGTATATCCTCGAACCGACCCGTCAGGTGATGGAAGAGAATATGCTCTTCCTCTGGCGGGGCAAGGTGGCGCTGAGGCTGTCGGAAATAAATGACAAGAACGCCGCCGTGCTGGGCGCCTCGGCGCTGGCATGGAAAACAATCAAAGAACAGTAATCATGCCGACACGTTATTACATCCGCGCGGGGAAATCGATCCTGCTGTTTTATACGATTGCGCTGCTGGCCATAGCGGTGATTTATTTTATTACCCCGACGCAGGACAGGCAGGTGGCTACGTTTGCGGAGTTTCTGCAACAGGGCGTCACACTTGGCTGGATGTCGCTCTTTCTGGCGCTTTTCGGGCTGGTGTACCCGTTCTTCGGTTATATCCGGCACCGCATCCCGCGCCCTCATCCGCTGACGGCGGAGGAGAAGGCCATCATCGTTGCCGTTTTTGCCAACGCCCGCTTTACGTTACGGAAGGACGACGGGCAGACGCTGGTCTTCCGTCCCAAAAGCGCCCTCACGCGAGGGATGCGGGTGTACGAAGATGCCATCACCGTCGATTATGCGGGGGATGCGCTAACCGTCGAAGGCCTGCGCCGCGATGCCGACCGCCTCGCACGGGGCGTGGAATGGAAGCTCAATAACAGTGACGATTGACGATTGAAATTGAATATCGAATATTCAATTACTTCAAAAACTTCCGGTCGATTTCCTCCATAGAGACAATTTGCAGCGTGGGTTTGCCTTCGGGCGAGAGGGCTGGCTCGCGGCAGGCAAAGAGACTGTCGATTAATGCCTGTGCTTCTAACGGAGTAAGCGGCTCGCGGGCATTTCCGGCAGCGGCTTTGGCAAACGAGACGGCCAGTTTTTCCTGCCGTTGCCGCTTCAGGTCATCGGCATTTTCGTGCAGGACGGCAAGCAAATCTTCCAGCCACTGCGCGGCATCGACCGCCGGCGCCGAAGCGGGCTGCCCGTTGATAACGACCGTATTATTCCCAAACGGGCGAATATCGTAACCGATTTGCTTCAGGTCGTCGGCGACGGTTTCAAACAGCGTGTAATCGACCGGCGAGAGGACGACGGTTTGCGGGAAAATCTCCTGCTGCACTTCCGTCCCCGGCGCCGACAGGTTTTTGAGGAACCGCTCGTAGAGGATGCGCTGCTGCGCCCGCCGGCGGTCGATGAACATCAATCCTGATTTGACCGGCGTGAGGAGGTATTTTCCCTTTAACTGCACGCATGCGCGCTCCGGCGGCAGGCGCTCCGGCAACGGCTCCGGCGCCGGACTGTCGGTCTCCGATGCCGGAGCATCAATGTCGAAGGCGGCATTTTGCGTCAGTCCGCCATACAGTGTTTGCCAGTTACCCCTCGACGGCTCCCGTGCAGCCCACTGCGCCGCTTTTTTCTTCTCTTCTTCAAAGGGATTAAAAAACGGGTCGATGCGTACCTGCGGCGGAGCGACAGGCGGGTCGCCCTTCCGGATGACGGGCATGACGGGCGCGCCTTCGGTATCAAAATCAATCGACGGCACGACGGCAAATTTCCCCAGCGCCTCACGGACGGCCGCATGAAGGATTTGAAAAATCACCTGCTCGTCGGCAAATTTAATTTCGATTTTGGCCGGATGGATATTCACATCAATCTTATCGGACGGCAATTCAAAATAAATGAAAAACGCCGGATAAGCCCTGTCGGGCGGCAGCAACTGCTGGTAGGCATTGGTAACCGCCCTTTGGAAATAGGGGCTTTTGAAGAATCGGCTGTTAACGAAAAAAAACTGGTCGCCGGCGGTTCGACGGGCGCCTTCAGGCCTGCCGACGAAGCCCCTTATCCGCACCACCGAGGTTTCGACATGCACGTCGAGCAGCCACTGGTTCATGTCTCTGCCCATCAGGTTGAGGATGCGCTGGCGCAGATGGGTGGCGGGCAGGTTATAGAGTTCGGTCGCATTATGCAGCAGGCGGAACGAGACGGCCGGATAACACAGCGCCACCCGCTGCAGCTCGACGACCGCGTGCCGCAATTCGACACTGTCGGATTTTAAAAACTTCCGGCGCGCCGGCACATTGAAAAACAGATTACGCACGGCGACAGACGTGCCGGCAGCGCATGCCGTCCGCTCCTGCGCCGTTACGTCCGACGCCGAAATGCGGATGCAGGCGCCGGTTTCGTCGTCGGTGCGGCGGGTTTTCAGCTCCACATCGGCTACGGCGGCGATGGAGGCCAGCGCCTCGCCGCGAAAGCCGAAGGTAGCGATGGTGTTGAGGTCGTCGATTTGGGCGATTTTCGAGGTGGCGTGGCGCTCGAAGGCCATGCGGGCATCGGTGGCATTCATTCCGCAGCCATTATCGACAACCTGCAGCAGGGTGCGACCGGCATCGGTAAGCGACACTGTAACAGCCGTAGCGCCGGCGTCGATGGCGTTTTCGAGCAGCTCTTTCAATGCCGACGCAGGGCGCTGCACGACCTCGCCGGCGGCAATCTGATTGGCAATATAGTCGGGCAGAAGCTGTATCATATATTTAACTGTTTGTGATTGATGCGTTTTGTTGAATGTATTATTTTTCGTATGGTTCCACAGCGAAGCGCTGTTTTTTTCTGCAAAGGTATAAAAACTATTTGATGTCCGGTCTTCGGAATTCGGAAGAGGGGGCGCCTTTTCCGGCGCCAAATGGCTGTCTGTTTCTATACAATTAAACGATTTTTGGCCTGTCCGGTACATTTTTGGCCTGTCATCCCGTTATTGATGCCCGATTTTTATCTATATGGATTAAAAAATCCGGAAAGTGCATGCATTTTCGGTAAAAGGTGCGCACTTTTCGGTAAAAGGTGCGCACTTTTCGGTAAAAGGTGCGCACCTTTCGGTAAAAAGTGCGCACTTTTCGGTAAAAGGTGCGCACTTTTCGGTAAAAGGTGCGCACCTTTCGGTAAAAGGTGCGCACTTTTCGGTAAAAGGTGCGCACTTTTCGGTAAAAGGTGCGCACTTTTCG
>JAISXF010000087.1 GCA_031270845.1 Prevotellaceae bacterium | reverse complement strand
CTTTTGAGCCGCATTTCCGTAACCTTAATCGCCATAACCGACTGGTCGATGCCAATCCATTTACGGTTTAATCTTTCGGCCACGGCAACGGTTGTCCCGCCGCCCACAAAGGGGTCAAGGATGGTGTCGCCCTCGTTGGTAGCACATTTTATTATTCTTTCAAGTAATTTTTCGGGCTTCTGGGTGGGATAGCCGATGCGCTCCGTTACGGAACGGACGGCAACCGCAATATCATTCCAATAATTTTCTATCGGTTTGCCTGTGTTATATTCCTCCGGATTTAATCGGCTACCATCTTTTTCTTTAAAACCACCCGAATGTACTTTGCCGCCTTTGTATGGAACCCGTATTTGATTAAATTTCCAATTATCGCTTTTTGAATACCAAAAAATAGTATCCGACTTTCTGGGAAATTGTTTCATGCCCGGACTGCTTGGACCTGTATAGCACCACACAATCTCATTCCTGAAATTATTCCGCCCAAAGATATTATTCAACACATCGACTTTAATTTCCGCATTTGCGTGCCAGTCGCAATGCAAAAAGATACTGCCTGTCGGTTTTAAAACACGGTACATTTGCCGCACGCGGATTTTCAGCCAGCTGATATAATGGTCTATCCCGCCTGCAAAGCGGTCTTCAAAACTGCGGATTTCGCCGTCATCGCCCCAAATAACCTCGTACGTTCGATTGGAGAAAAACGGGGGGTCGAGGTAAATTAAATCCACGCTTTCGGCCGGCAAATTTTGCAGCTCGAGAAGGTTATCGCCTAAAATGAGTTTGTTTACCATAATCTAAAATCTATAATCTATAATCTAAAATTATCTGCTCATCTTATTCCGCAAATAAATTTCCTGTCCTTCTTCCGGCTGGCGGCCGTCGCGCATGTTGTTGTAGCTTTCGATTGACTGCAGGCGCACGGCGTAGCGCTGTGCAATCTGCCAAAGAGTTTCGCCGTCGTTGGCGATATGTACGGGCTGGCGTTTATCGGCCCTGCTTTTCTTCTTTGAAAGATAGATCGGATCGCCTTTCCCCAATATCCGGTCGGACGACTCGTCGTTGTACGACAGCAGGCGTTTGAGTTTGATGTTATATTCGTTGGCTATCAACTCGTAGGTATCGTTTGTGCGTGCCAATACATACATGGCGCCGTTCCGCTCGAAGAGGTCGCGGTTGATGACTACCAGATGCCGCTTGTCTTTGGGTTCGACCCGCCTGGGCTTTTCTATCTGCGACGGCGGCGGCACTTCGACCTGTGTATCGGTGTCGTACCGGTAGAGCTGGTATTCTTCGATAATTTTAATAAGATGTTCGGCATACTGCGGATTGGTGGCGTAGCCGGCCTTTTTCAGGCCATGCGCCCAGGCCCTGTAGTCGGTCGGCGGGAGGTCGAAGAGAAATTTGTAGCGGTCGCGGTAGCGCAGGAAGTCGGAATGGTCGTTGTACGAACCTTCGGCCGAGGTGTATTTCCGAAAACATTCCTGCAGCGCGTCGTCGTCATGGTAAATGCGTTCGCCCGTCCACGAGTTGTGGCATTTGATGCCGAAATGGTTGTTGCCTTCGACGCTCAGGCGGCTGTTGCCGTTGCCCGACTCAAGGCAGCCCTGCGCGAGCGTGATACTGGCCGGAATACCCGACACTTTCATTTGCCGTATCGCCATGTCTTTGTATTGCGCAATATATTCTTCGCGCGTCATTTTGCCGGCCTGCTGCGCAAGGCCGACGCCCGCCGAGAGCAACAGGAAGCCGACAATTAAATATTTCATCACAGGCATTGTCATCAAATTCCCCTTTCTGTTATGGTTTAACAAAAAAACTGAAGTGAACGTTCCCATACCGCCGGCGCTCCGTAAAGTATGGCACGGCTGCGAAATCATAATGGGCGGCATGTTCGAGCACAAAGCATCCGCCCGACTTCAGGATATTGAGGCCGGTGATGCGCTGGGGGAGCGTTTCGACGCCGACCATGCTGAAAGGCGGGTCGGCAAATATCAAATCGTATTCGGCCGTGCATATTTCCAGAAAATCGAAGACATTCAGCCGGACTACATGTAACTGCCGGAAGTCTAACTCTGCCGCTGTTTTTTTGATAAAGGCGGCGTGCCCGGCTTTCATCTCTACCGCCTCGATGTGCGGGCAGCCGCGCGAGGCCAGCTCGATCCCGATACTTCCCGTGCCGGCAAACAGGTCGAGCGCGTGGATGCAGCTAAAATCATAGCGATTGGCCAGGATATTAAACAGGCTTTCTTTTGCAAAATCGGTTGTCGGGCGGGAGTTGAAGCCGGCCGGCGGCGTAATGGTTTTGCCGCGGTATGTTCCGCTGATTATTCGCATGACGGATGTGTAAAAAGGGTGAGAAGAAGATGATATATAAGGGCGCGGGGGCGTCCCAGCTGAATATGGTGATGGCTGTCGCACAGCTCTCTTAGGCGGGGGAAATAGCGGCGCAGCAGCTCTTCGCCGTCCTCGCCGATGTCGCCCGTATAATAGAGGGTAAAATTGTCCTGCGTTAAATGGAATGCGTTCAGCGCCAGCAGCAGGTTATACAGCGCATCCGTAAACGTCCTGATCGGGCAGGTGTTGCTTAATACCAATTTGTTTCCGACAAATACGGCAATGCCGGCCAACTCCCGTGTTATGCCGAGCGCCACGCGGTTGTCGCCGTCCTGCGCCGCGAGCAGCGAAAGCAGGGACTCCTGGGGGTGAATAAGCTGCGCGTTCGGGTAGCGTTTTAAAATTTCATTGACCGGCGGGTTCGGCGCAGCAAATACGAGCATTGCCTCACAGGCCGGCAGTGGCCGGTAGTGGATTTCGTCCAGCTCGTCGAGCGGCACGGCATAGCGGAGGCAGGCATAGCTTTTTTCGGCATCAAAGAGACTTTCGGGTACCAGCATCGCTTTGTTCGACGGAAACAGCCAGCGGCTGGCGGCGTAGGTCTTCGTCAGCCACTCATCCTCGCGGAATGTTGTATCGAGCGTCTGTGCCCAGTCATTGTACGAGGCTGCCGGAGAAAAAGGATGGGTTTGCAACAGCCGGCAAACGCCCTCCCCGTCGATTACAGCATACGACAGGCCGCTTGCGTCCACTTGTGCGGCCAGACAATACGCATCGGTTTGCCGGGAGGCCGTCAAAAAGGTATCTTTATAAATTAGCATAATGTTGAAGCTGTTGTCGTTGTTATGAGCTGCAAATGTAGTAAAAAAAAAGAATACAACAAAACAATCCCGAATTACGAATTACGAATAAGGCTTAATGGTCAAAAATCACCTTACTTTTGCCCATTAAGCCTATTATCGCATATTACATGCACAAACGGTTGGAAACATACAGTCCAACCGTTTACAGTTTGTTTCGGTCTCTTATTTTACCGCTTTTACTACCGCTTCAAATGCTTGCGGGTTGTTCATGGCGAGGTCGGCCAGCGCCTTTCGGTTGAGCCCGATGCGGGCGGCGGCGGCTTTACCCATAAACTCCGAATACGTCAGGCCATGCTGACGGCAAGCGGCATTAATACGTTGAATCCACAACGAGCGGAAGACGCGTTTTTTCGTTTTCCGGTCGCGGTACGCATAGGTTAACCCTTTTTCGTACGTGCCTTTGGCGACTGTCCACACATTGGCGCGTGCCAAAAAGTTACCTTTGGTAAGTTTGAGAATTTTTTTGCGGCGGGCTTTTGAAGCAACCGCATTCGTTGAACGAGGCATAATTGTTTGTATTGTGGATGTCAGCGTTCCGGTTAAGGACTCTTACGGCTGAACATTCCGGTTAATAAAATGTTACTGTTAATTGCGATTCATTTACATTACACGCTAAGCGACGAGCAATTCCTTGATGCGCTTCTCGTCGGCTTTCGCCACGACGGAGGTGTGCGTCAGGTTTCGCTTTTGTTTCGTCGTTTTCTTTGTCAGGATATGGCTTTTGTAAGCGTGTTTCCTTTTCACTTTTCCCGATCCGGTGAGCGTAAATCGCTTCTTAGCGCCGGAGTTCGTTTTAATTTTTGGCATTGTCTTATTTTTTAAATGTTAATAATAATATATTGTTTTTATTGTTCTTATTGTTTCTTTTTCGATAGCGGAGCCATCATCATAATCATCTTTTTCCCTTCTAATTTCGGCAACTGTTCGGCTTTTCCGTATTCTTCCAAATCGACGGCAAAACGCAGCAACAGTTTTTCACCCTGATCCGAAAACATAATCGACCGCCCCCTGAACAGCACGTAAGCTTTTACCTTCGAGCCTTCCTGCAAAAAACTTTGCGCGTGTTTGAGTTTGAACTGGTAATCGTGTTCATCGGTGTTCGGGCCGAATCGCACTTCCTTAATTATAACCTTCGCCGCATTGGCTTTCATTTCCTTTGCCCGCTTGCGTTGCAGGTAAAGGAACTTTTGATAGTCAATAACCTTGCAAACCGGCGGTTCAGCGTTGGGCGATATTTCGACCAGGTCAAGTTCCAGTTCTCGGGCCATCCGCATGGCTTCCACAATAGAATATATACCCTGGTGGTTCGGAATATTATCTCCAACTAACCGCACTTCGCGCGCTTTAATGTCATGATTAACGCGAAGGTTCGGGTCCTGTTCCTTTTTCTTGTCATCCTGCCGCCGCTGGCCTTTATGCCCCGGCGTAAACGTCGGACGTGGTCTATACGGTGTTGCTATAATTTTTTCCTCCTTATTTTAGTGTAGATTTTGGTTCATTATTTTCAAAATAGCCCGCGAAAGTACAATTTTTTTTACATTCCACAAAATTTTTTTTCAAAAAAATGATAGCAGGGGTTAAATATGTATGATTTATAGCGTTCATTCAGGGGTCGGTCAGGCTGTCAATTCTTTGGTGATTTCATCGTTCAGGAAGCGGATAAAATCGGCGATGTCCATTGCGCCCCGGTCGCCTTCGCCCTGTTTGCGGACGGATACCTGCCGGCCGGTTTCTTCCTTTTCGCCTACTATCAGGAGGTAGGGGATGCGTTTCAGCTCGTTTTCACGGATCCGTTTGCCGATCGTTTCATTGCGGTCATCAACGGTGGCGCGGACGTCGGCAGCGTTGAGGGCTTCGCCGACCTGCACGGCATAGTCGTTGTACTTTTCGCCGACGGGCAGCACAACCGCCTGTTCGGGCGTGAGCCACAACGGGAATTTTCCGCCGGTGTGTTCGATAAGCACCGCCACAAACCGTTCCATAGAACCGAACGGTGCGCGGTGAATCATCACCGGGCGGTGGCGTCTGTCGTCGGCGCCGACGTATTCGAGTTCGAAACGTTCCGGCATGTTATAGTCCACCTGAATCGTTCCCAATTGCCATTTGCGCCCGAGCGCATCGCGCACCATGAAATCGAGTTTGGGGCCGTAGAAGGCGGCTTCGCCCAGTTCGACAACCGTCTGCAGGCCTTTTTCGGCGGCGGCTTCAATGATGGCACGTTCGGCGCATTCCCAGTTTTCGTCGCTGCCGATATATTTTTCTGTGTTGTTGGGGTCGCGCAACGAAACCTGCGCCACGTAGTCCTTAAATTCGAGCGTGCGGAAAATATAAAGCACAATGTCAATGACCTTGTTAAATTCTTCTTTCAGCTGGTCGGGGCGGCAGAAGATGTGCGCATCGTCCTGCGTAAATCCGCGCACGCGGGTCAGGCCGTGCAACTCGCCGCTCTGCTCGTAGCGATAGACCGTACCGAACTCCGCAAACCGCAACGGGAGGTCTTTGTAGGAACGCGGTTTGGTGCGGTAGATTTCGCAGTGGTGCGGACAGTTCATCGGCTTAAGCAAAAACTCTTCGCCTTCCTGCGGCGTGTGTATTGGCTGGAACGAGTCTTTCCCATATTTGGCATAATGCCCCGACGTTACATACAATTCCTTTTGCCCGATGTGCGGCGTGATGACCTGCTGGTAGCCGTGCTGTTTCTGGACGCGCCGCAGGAAATTTTCCAGCCGTTCGCGCAGCGCCGCGCCTTTCGGCAACCAGAGCGGCAAGCCCTGTCCCACGCGCTGCGAGAATGCAAACAGTTCCAGTTCTTTTCCGATTTTGCGATGGTCGCGCTTTTTGGCTTCTTCGAGCAGCGCCAGATATTCGTCGAGCAGTTTTTTCTGCGGAAAGGTAACACCGTAGATGCGCGTCAGCATTTTATTCTTTTCATTGCCGCGCCAGTAGGCTCCGGCGATGGATGTCAGTTTTACGGCTTTGATGGCGCCGGTATCGGGCAGGTGGGGGCCGCGGCAGAGGTCGGTAAAATGACCGTTGGTATAAAAAGTGATGGCGCCGTCCTGCAGGTCGCCTATCAGTTCGCATTTGTAGGGGTCGCCTTTTTCCGTATAGGTTTTGAGGGCTTCGGCTTTGCTCACGTCGCGACGGGTGAAAGGTTCTTTTTGCCGTGCGAGGTCGAGCATTTTGGCTTCGATGGCGGGCAGGTCGGTGTCGGTGATGGTGCGGTCGCCCAAATCGACATCATAATAAAAGCCTGTTTCGATGGCCGGCCCGATGCCGAACTTCACGCCCGGGTACAAGGCTTCCAGCGCTTCGGCCATCAGGTGCGACGACGAATGCCAGAACGCATGACGGCCTTCGGCATTATCCCATTTATATAATTGAACGGTTGCATCGGCGGTAAGCGGGCGCAGCAAGTCCCATGTTTCGCCATTGACGCCGACAGCCAACACCTCTGCGGCCAGCCGCGGGCTGATACTTCGGGCAATATCCAATCCGGTAACGCCTGCTTCGTAAGCGCGTGTATTGCCGTCGGGAAAAGTAACAGTAATCATATTTCTAATATCCTTTTTATTATTTTGGCTGCAAAGGTACATAAAATTTACGGATTTACCGGCAGCGGGTACCACATTTAAGGAGCCCTCCCGCAGGCCATCACATCCATCATAAGAATTACAAAATCACCGTTCGGCGGCTCGCTGGGCAAAAGGCAAACCATTTTGCCAATCGGTACGTACCTTTTGTCGATTTGTAGGTGCCTTTTGTCAATTTGTAGGGACCTTTTGTCGATTGGTAGGGACCTTTTGTCGATTGGTAGGGACCTTTTGTCGATTGGTAGGGACCTTTTGTCGATTGGTAGGGACCTTTTGTCGATTGGTAGGGACCTTTTGTCGATTGG
>JAISXF010000078.1 GCA_031270845.1 Prevotellaceae bacterium | reverse complement strand
CCCGGCCCGCGGGTGGTAAAAATCCATTTCCAGGCCGCCGGCAGCGAGCACAAGGCCAAGCCGCACGGTATCCATGGCGTTGAAATTATCTGGCAGGTGTTCGACACGCCGTCCCCGTCCGTGAGCATTGACGAGTTAATTCACTCGGAGTTCGACACCATGACGCCTTACGAGTTCCGGTTTTCCGACGCCCAGCGCGGCAAGCGCCTTTACTTTGCCATGCGCTGGGAGAACACTACCGGCGCAAAAGGCCCCTGGTCGGAAATTATGGAGGCAATCATTCCGTAGGGAATTACGAATTAAAAATTACGAATTACGGCAACAGGGGCGAACCAATCGGTTCGCCCTCGCTGTTTTTATATGACGGGGAACCCGTAATTCGTAATTCGTAATTCGTAATTCATAATTAAATGGTATCTTTGCAACCAATAAAAACAGTATGTATGTTAGTCAAAACGTATGGTAGTGCGTGCTACGGAGTAAAGGCCATCACAATTACGGTGGAGGTGGATGTGTCGCCGGGCCTCGGTTTCTTGATGGTCGGGCTTCCCGACAATGCGGTGAAGGAAAGCCAGCAGCGCATCAGTACGGCCGTGCAGTCTATCGGCTTAAAAATGCCCGGCCGCAAGGTGGTTATCAATATGGCTCCGGCCGACATCCGCAAGGAAGGCTCGGCGTACGACTTGCCGCTGGCAATCGGCATCCTCGCGGCGTCGGGGCAAATCGACGCAAGCCGGCTTGAGCAGTATGTGCTGATGGGCGAGCTGTCGCTTGATGGTTACCTGCGCCCCATTGCGGGGGCGTTGCCGATAGCGATACAGGCGCGCAGCGAGGCGTTCGCCGGCTTTATCCTGCCGAAAGAGAATGCCCGCGAAGCCGCCGTGGTCAATAAACTGGACGTTTACGGGATGGAGACGCTGCAGGATGTTATCGACTTCTTCAACGGCGCCCGGTCGTTTGAGCCGCTGGTGTTCAATACGCGCGAAGAGTTTGCCGGCAATCCGGCAAATTACGATGTCGATTTTTCGGATGTTAAGGGACAGGAAAACGTTAAGCGGGCGCTGGAAATTGCCGCCGCCGGAGGGCATAATATGATTATGATAGGCCCGCCGGGCGCGGGGAAAACCATGCTTGCCAAACGGCTTCCGACGATACTGCCGCCGCTGTCGCTGCAGGAAGCGCTGGAGACGACAAAAATCCATTCCGTGGCCGGCAAACTGGGGAAAAACGCGGGACTGATTTCGTGCCGGCCGTTCCGTTCGCCGCATCATACAATATCGAATGTCGGTCTTGTCGGAGGGGGTACGAACCCGCAGCCCGGCGAGATTTCGCTTGCGCATAATGGCGTGCTCTTTCTCGACGAGCTGCCGGAGTTTCAGCGCACGGTGCTTGAGGTGATGCGGCAGCCGCTCGAAGACCGCCAGATTACCGTCGCCCGCGCCAAATATTCGGTCGATTATCCGGCGAACTTCATGCTGGTGGCGTCGATGAACCCCTGCCCGTGCGGCAACTATAATCATCCCGATAAAAAATGCCTCTGTCCGCCGGGTACGGTGCAGAAATACCTGAGCCGTATTTCGGGGCCGCTGCTCGACCGGATTGACATTCATATCGAAATCACGCCCGTGCCGTTTGCCAAACTGGCCGACATGCTGCCGACGGAAAGCAGCACAACGGTGCGCGAGCGGGTTATCGGCGCCCGGCAAGTACAGAAACAGCGGTTTGCCGCCGAAGAGGGCATCTACAACAACGCCATGATGTCGTCGCGGCTATTGAAAAAATACTGCGTGCTTGACAGCCCCTGCCAAATACTGCTCAAGCAGGCGATGGAGCGGATGGGACTGTCGGCGCGCGCCTACGACCGCATCCTCAAAGTCGCCCGCACCATCGCCGACCTTGCGCAGCAGGATGCCATCCACCCCAATCATCTGGCGGAAGCCATCCAGTACCGCAGTCTGGACAGAGAAGGATGGGCAGGGTGAGAATTAGAAATTACGAATTACGAATTACGGAAGACAATAGAACATAGACAATAGAACATAGACGAGAGAACATAGACATGAGAACATAGACATGAGACTATTGTCTCAAAGTCTATTGTCTCAAAGTCTATTGTCTCAACTAAAAAAACTCTCAATCAGGATACAGGAATTATGCGTTTTCAACTTTCAACTTTCGACTTTCATTAGCCGTCGTAGCAGTCCTCGCGCTGGGAGCCTGCTCGACGAAAAAGAACACGTGGATGTCGCGCGCCTATCACAATGTGAACGCCGAATTTAACGTGAAATTCAACGGCCACGAATCCTATAAGGAGGGCGTTAAGAAAGCCGATAATTTTATGCCCGACGAGTACGAGGAAATGCCGCCGGTGTTTGCCTATACCTATAAGGAAATCCCCGGCAAGGTATCGGGCGAGATGGATCGCGTGATAGAGAAATGCGACAAGCTGGTGCTGAAACATTCCATCACCGTGAAGCCCAAAAAGCCGTCGGGGACGATGAGCAAAAAGCAGCGCGAGTTTTATAACCGGCGCGAGTTTTGCGCGGTCGTCGATGATGCCTACCTCCTCAACGGCAAAGCCAACATGTATCTGCATGAATACGAAAAAGCCATTGTAACGTTCGACCATATCCTGTCGGAATACCCCAAATCGTCGGCCGCGTCGGAAGCACGGATACAGCTCGCCGGCGTGCTGATTCACTCCGGCGACCCGGAGCGGGCAAAACGGCTGCTGCAGGAAGCGAGCGAAACCAAAAAGCTGCCGAAGCGGCTGCGGACACTGCTCGACGCGACGTATGCCGACCTGTTTATTGTGGAAAAAAATTATGCCGCAGCCATCAAATACCTCGAAAGCGCCCTGAAACACGAGCCGAAAAAAGCCAACCGGATACGCTATTACTTTATCCTCTCGGAGCTGCACAAGGCCACCGGACAGCGGACGCAGGCATTTGAATACCTTAACAAAATCATCCGCGCCAACCCGCCCTACAACATGGTGTTCACGGCGCAGATGCGGAAAGCGGCGCTCTACGACCCGAAGGCGCAGGGAGCAAGCCTGCGGCAGGATATGCTCTCCATGCTTAAGGATGAAAAAAACGAAGAATATATCGACCAGATTTATTTTGCCCTCTCGCAAATCGAAAAGGCTTCGGGCAACGACTCGCTGGCCGTCGATTACCTCAACAAATCGGTTGCCGCCGAAAGCAGCAACGACCACCAGCGTTCGCTCGCCTACATCCTGCTGGGCGACTATAACTACCAACTTAAGCATTTCGCCGGGGCGTACGACAACTACACGAGTGCGCTGGCGTTGCTCGACCGCGAACACGCCCAGTATGATTCGCTTTCGCAAAAAGCCGACGGCCTGCAAAAACTGGCCGAGAACTATACCATCGTGCATACCGAAGACAGCCTGCAGCGCGTAGCCGCCATGCCTGCCGCTGAACGCGACAAGTGGGTGCAGGATATGATTGCCGCCGTCGTCGCCCGCGAACAGCAGGAGCAGGAAGACCGCCGGCAACAGCAATACTTCCGCTATCAGCAGGAGTTCGGCAACCGCGGCATCGGCAATGTGGCCAGCGCCGGCCAAAGCGGGTCATGGTACTTTTATAATATAGCGTCGGTCAATGCCGGGCTTTCGGCCTTCAATATGCGATGGGGCAAACGAAAATTGGAAGACGACTGGCGGCGGAAAAACAAACAGGTAGTAACCTCGTTTGACACCGACAGCGACGACGAAACCGGCGCCCCAAAAGCCGGAAATACCCTGTCGAACAAATCCCCCGAATACTACCTGCAGGATGTGCCGCTCACCGCCGAAGCCCTCGCCGCCTCGAACGAGCGCCTCAGTACGGCGCTGTTCCGTCTGGGCGAGGCCTATAAAGACGACGTGTACGAACCCGTCGAAGCCGTCAAAACCTTCCGGCGGCTCGATGCCGACTTCCCGCAAAACGACAACCGCGCTTCGACCTATTTCTACCTCTACGAACTCTACACCGCCGCCAACAACCCCGACAGCGCCGGATACTACAAGCAACTGCTGGTCGATAACTATCCGAAAACACCCCTCGCACAGCAGCTCACCAACCCCCGCTACTGGGACGAACAGCAGGCCGAAAAAGCCGCCATGGAACAGCAGTACGAAAACGTATATGCCGCCTACGGCAACGGACGGTACGCCGACGCCGACGCCCGCGCGCAACAAATGATACGGCAATTCCCGAATAGCCTCCTGCAGCCACAGCTGGAACTTATCCGCGCCCTCTGCACCGGCGGCGGCGGCGACATCGCCGCATACAAAGCCGCGCTCGTCGCCATCACCCAGCACTACCCTATCACTGAGGTAGCCTCTAAAGCTACGGAAATCATCGCCGAGTTAGAGAAAAAAGAACTGCAATACACCTCGCCCACCGCTGCGCCCGCGACCCCGACCGACAGCGCCTCCGCAACAGCCCTGCCCCCGACCGTCGCCTACCGGTTTGCCGACACGACGCATTATTTCGGACTGATATGCGAAAAAACAAACGCGACCGCCCCCCTCCTCTTTGCCCTGGAATCGTTCAATGCCGACGCCTACCTTGACGATAACCTCGAAGCCGCCGTGCGCGACATCGGGACGAACTACGCCATCGTCGTCGTTCAGGGCTTCCGCACCCTTGCCGACGCACAGGCCTACGACAACGCCATTTCCCAAACCGACGCCCTCGCGCCATTTTTCCCGCAGGACTACCGGCGGGTGCTCATTTCGCCCGCCAATCTCTCCCTGCTGACAGACTCGAAAGATGTCGCCGCCTACCTGCGTTTCTTTGCCGCCCATTATCTCCAATGACCCTCCCCGTCCCGCAATTGACCGACCTGCCCCGGGTTGCCGGCATTATCGCCCCGGCGGCGCTCGAAGCGCGTGTCGTCGCCTTTCACGGCCCGATGGGAGCCGGTAAAACCACTTTAATAAAAGCGCTGTGCAATGTTCTCGGCGTGCGCGACACGGTGGTCAGCCCGTCCTTCGCCTTAATCAACGAATACCGCGACGCCAACGGCTGCCCGATATACCATTTCGACTTCTACCGCATCAACAGCCCTGCCGAAGCCTACGATTTAGGCTATGAAGAATATTTTTACAGCGGCAACCTCTGCCTTATCGAATGGCCTGAAAAAATCGCCGGCCTCCTGCCACCGCAGACACTCCACCTCTATATCGAAGTAACCGAACACGAACAACGAACGGTTTTAGTTGAGAACATAGACTTTTAGACAATAGACGGAACAGAGACAGAACAGAGACAGAACAGAGACAATAGAAAAAAAAAGGGGCGAACCAATGTGTTCGCCCCTGCGTTTTTGTCCATTGTCTCAAAGTCCATTGTCTAAAAGTCTAAAAGTCCATTGTCTCTGTTCCGTCTCTGTTCTGTCTCTGTTCCGTCTCTGTTCCGTCTCTGTTCCGTCTCAACTCGCAACTATATGAAAGGTGGTGTCGTATCGACCGGTGTATTTGCCTTTGCCGTGGATGAAGAGGTGCGCCTCGCCCACTTTGATGTTGTTGCGGTAGGTAACGTCAAAATCTTCCGAAAATACTA
>JAISXF010000077.1 GCA_031270845.1 Prevotellaceae bacterium | reverse complement strand
CTTCCGTGCCAAGGAACGGAACTTCCGTGCCAAGATACGAAAGCAGGAAACCAGCCGCCCCAAAATGCGCGCTTCCGGCTTCAGAAGCGGGATTCCTTAAAGATTTTACTATGTTATTTCTTACAATTATACTGCAAAGATTCGGTTTTTTTAGAAAAACAACTAACGATTTATTTGAATAAAAATTTATCTCAATTTTAAACGCAACAGTACAAATTAACAATTAAAAAAATATGGTGATGAAAAAAATGTTTTTATTTCTAACGGCCGCTTTATTTATTAGCTGCTCGTCGCACAAATCCGAAATGGATAAATTTGTAGATGACCTGATGGGTCAAATGACGCTCGAAGAAAAAATCGGGCAACTCCACCTGCCCACCGTCGGTTTCGACGTTACCGGCCCTCGCCTGAGCGAGGCGGTGGAGCAGAAAATCAAAGACGGACAGGTCGGCGGCGTATTCAATACCTATACGCCCAATGCCGTGCGGAAGTTACAGGAACTGGCGGTAACCCAATCGCGGTTGCACATTCCGCTCCTGTTCGGCTACGACGTGATTCACGGACACCGCACCATTTACCCTGTCCCGCTGGGACTGTCCGCCACGTGGGACACGGAACTGATACGGCGCATCGCCGTAGCCGTAGCCGATGAAGCCAGCGCCGATGGCATCCACTGGACGTTCTCGCCGATGGTTGATATTGCCCGCGACCCGCGTTGGGGACGGGTAAGCGAAGGCGCCGGCGAAGACCCTTTTTTAGGCGCTGAAATAGCCCGCGCCATGGTGCAGGGCTATGAACAGGGCGACCTATCGAAGCCGAACGCCATTATGTCGTGCATCAAACATTTTGCGCTCTATGGCGCAGCCGAAGCCGGACGCGACTATAACACCACCGACATGAGCCGCCTGCGGATGTTCAACGAATACCTTCCGCCCTACAAAGCCGCCGTAGAAGCCGGCGCATCGTCAATCATGACGTCGTTTAACGAAATTGACGGCATACCTGCCACCGGCAACCGCTGGCTGCTCACCGACCTGCTGCGCCGCCAATGGGGTTTTAGCGGGCTGGTGGTAACCGACTACACCGCTATCGCCGAAATGGAAAACCACGGCGTTGGCGACAAGGCGCAAGCAGCAGCCATGGCCATCAATGCCGGAGTAGATATGGACATGGTCAGCGAATATTTTATTGACGAACTGCCCGCATTAGCAAAAGCCGGAAAAGTAAAACAAACCACAATTGACGCCGCCTGCCGCCGTATCCTTGAAGCAAAATATAAATTAGGCTTATTCGCCGACCCTTATCGCGGTATAAATGAAGAGCGCGCCGCAACGCAAATCATGAACACCGAAAAACTTGCCCTGAGCAAGGAAGCCGCCGTGAAAAGCATCGTCCTGCTCAAAAACGACCACCGCACGTTGCCGCTCGACGCCTCGAAAAAAATTGCATTCATCGGCCCGCTGGTGCACGACCGGTGCAACCTTATCGGCAACTGGAGCGCTGCCGGCAACCCGCAACAAGCCGTGAGCCTGTGGAGTGCGCTGGAAAATAAATTCGCCGGCAACACTTTTTTATATGCCAAAGGTTGCAACCTGATAGATGACGCCACGCTCCGCGACAAGCTAAACCAACATGGCGGGAACATTATTCCTGACAGCCGCTCGCCGCAGCAACTGCTTGCCGAAGCTCTGCAAACTGCCCGCCGCGCCGATATAATAGTCGCCGTACTGGGCGAGCCTTTCGGCATGTCCGGCGAAGCCGCCAGCCGCAGCCACATCGACCTGCCCGGACACCAGCAGGCGCTGCTCAAAGCGTTAAAGGAAACAGGCAAGCCCGTAGTACTGGTGCTGATGAACGGCCGTCCGCTCACCCTCACGTGGGAACACGACCACCTCGACGCCATCCTCGAAACATGGTATGCCGGCACGCGGGCGGGCGACGCTATTGCCGACGTCCTGTTCGGCGACGCCAACCCCTCCGGGAAACTCACCATGACTTTCCCGCGCAACGTCGGGCAAATCCCCGTTTACTACAACCATAAAAACACCGGCCGCCCCTTCAACGACAAAGAAAAATATACATCCAAATACCTTGACGTAAGCAACGAGCCACTCTATCCCTTCGGGCACGGGTTAAGCTACACGCAATTTACCTGCTCCGCCGTGCAATTATCGGACACGACACTTACAGCCGCCGGCAGTATTACGGCATCCGTTACGATCGCCAACAGCGGCGACTGCGCCGGCGAAGAAACGGTGCAGCTGTACATCCGCGACTGCACAGGCAGTATTACCCGTCCGGTAAAAGAATTGAAAGGATTTCAAAAAGTGGCGCTACAGCCCGGCGAAAGCAGGCAAATCACCTTCACCATTACCCCCGAAGCGCTGAAATTCTACAACGCCGACCTGCTCCTGACCGCAGAACCGGGCGAATTTTGGGTATTCATCGGCGGCAGCTCCGCAACGGAAAACAAAGCGACGTTTACTTTATCTCTTTAACAAAACAACCGCAACACCTCAAAAAACAAACCGTCTTCCCTTATTAACGCATCACATATCGAATAAGGGGTAATCACATCAATCACCCTTCAGACAAAAAAACGCGGGCGGTAAGGATACCGCCCGCGTTCTCATTCGTAATTTCTGATTAAGCGCCAGAGTGGGTGTTATTCTTCGTACTGTTCGTTGGCATCGATGATGGCGTCTTCCGAGTGGTCGTCGGTGCCCATTGCATTGAGGGCAGCAAAATCAATCTCCGGGCGGTCGTTTCGCAGCGGTTTAACGAATCGTGTTTGCGAGGGCACGTTGTCGGTAAAATAACCGCCCATTTTAAGAAATACGGCGCCGGCCTGCGGGTCGCCGGCGGGCAGGATGCCTCCGGCATAGTCCACGCGGTCGCCGGCCGAGGCAGTGGCGTCGTTGCTGAAGGTATAGTCGGCGGTCTCGTACCATTCGCCGGCATTGCCGATATACCAGTCGTTGTTCCATGTTCCGTAGCGGGTTTTGTTACCTTCGTTCACAGAGAAATTTTCGAGGAAGTGATGTGCTCCGGTGTACCATTTGGTAGTGGGGACGATGCCGTTGTTATCGGCAGCATCCAATTCTATGCGCCGCCATTCGGCAATGAATATCCATTTTTCGCCGTCGTGGAACCATGCTTTGTAGAGCGACGAGTTGGGGAATCGTTCGGGTTGCGGGTGCGGGCGCACACGGGTAAGCATTTTATAGGTTTTGCCGGCCACCCATGGATATACCATGTAGCTTTGTCCGCCCGACCCTTCGCCACCGAATTTGGTATAGGTTATCGTACTCCTGAAGGCGGGGTCGTTATTGACGCGGACTAACCGGGGAGCGTACTTGCCCATGCCGGCGGGGTCGTCGGTGGTAAAGGCCGACCAGACGGAGAAAAGCACCCTGCGCTGCACGGCGGAGTTCACCTGAATGCCGGCATAGCCCTGCCCGAAGCCATTACACATAAAGTAGGAGCCGATGTTATCCTGCCCGACAGGGATAAATACTTCGCTGTAGAAGTATTCCATGTTTCCGGCGGGCTTGTCGGGGGTGATGTGGACGGAAGGACCGCGGCGTCCGAAATGTTCATTGCTTAACGGAACCCAGTTAAGCCCCGTTAGATCCTTGCCTCCCTTTCCGCGCGTCGCCCATCCGGAAACCCACAGCTCTGGGAAGCGGAAGTAGTAGGAGCCGTTGCGGGTGCCTTCCACGCTCAGGTCAATACGGACGGTGTGGCCGGCATGTCCCGACGGCACTTCGGGCAGATAAATGCGGTGAATGGTGAGAGTATCGGAGGTTTGATTGGTTTTCCGGTAGAGGTAGGTATGGTCGTAAGGCGCGCTGTTTTCCACATACTGTTCGCCATTGATGTATATCCGTACTCTTAACGTATTGCCGGTGGTATTGCCGGCGCGTCCGCGCAGGGCTAACTGCAACTCGCCGTGATAGCGGACATTGAAGTAGATGCTTCCCACACCGGTGGCTCCGGACGTAGTCCAGGATACCCCGTTCGACGACGAGAGCGATACCCCCGACCCGCTGGTATAGGCATTGGAATAGACGGGTATCAGGTGGATTTTATATTTGTCGGTTTCTTCGAGCGGGCGGAGCGGGTCGTCGTGGAGGGGCGGTTCGGGCTCGTCCATCCAGCGGACATCGACTTTCCATTCTCTTTTATCGCCGTTATTGGCTCTGACGGTATAAATCACCGTTCCCTGCGAAAAATCGCGCACGCTGCCCGATACAGGGGCTATGGTAGCGTTGGGGGAGACGGTAATTGCCGGCGCCATAATGATGCTTGCGTACCACGGCACTTCCACGTAGATAGAGTCCATTTCGGGAACAATAACCACATTCACCGCATCGCCTTCCCTGTATTCGGGGAATTGCGTGAGGTCCAAGTGGAACGATAGAATATCATTGATGCTCGAACGGTTCGGGTCGGGGGCATCGATTTCTGGATAGACGGGGTCGGTACAGCTCCCCGATCCGAATATTGTTGTTGTTATACACAGCCACAACAATATATTGAAAAAAATGTGTTTCTGTTTCATAATCGAATATATGATGTTATTTTAAATAATAGTAATTGAGTTATCAGCCTACTTTGCCATACAGTTCCATTTCGGCGAGGCTGCCGTGGCCTCCCCGTGAAATGCCCGGTGCGCCGGCAGGGCCTCCCCGAAAGAGCATTTTTACGCCTGTGGGATGGCCGATTGGAGTAGGCAGTACGATGATTGTAGGACCGCCGTATGCGTTTTGTTTAAATGTATCGTCGCCTTTATAGACTAATTTGTATCCGTCGGCATCGACCGATCCGAGCGGTTCACCCCAGTCCCAGTCCGGCTCTTCGCCGTCGATACCGCCGGGTACGTCTGTGCCGTCGCCTTTTACATAGATACAGAAATAGCCTGTCCGGCCATTAGCTCCGCCTACATTATTGCGCGGGTAGGTAATGATAAGATCGAGGCTGCCGGCGCCGCTTTCCAAATCCCATTGCAATAAATGGTCGGTGTACTGCGCCGAGGGGGAGTTGTAATTCGAGTGCCAGTAGGTGGTGCGGTCGCCGTCCCAGGTGTATTCCCACTTTCCTTCGCCGCTGGCTGTGGAAGAGGGCGCCCCTCCGGTAATCTTGATGAGCTTGGTGGGCAGCCCCTGTTGCGTAATGTTTATGGTAGCATCCCGTTCGGGCGTTACTACTTTCAGGGCTGCGGAGCGAATCCCGATAGATGCGTTCCGGTCGGCGGTAATTAGAAGATAGCCGCCGTCGATGCTTGCATGGAGCCATTGCGCTGCATCTTCGGGAATAGCTATGCCGACGGAGGCGGCAGTAGTATAAAAACGGTTACGATAGGTTTCCCCTTCGGCCACCAGAGTGAGGTCGAGTTCTTCGACTAACAGCGCTGTTGGTATCGGGATTTCCTCTTTGGCGCACGATGCGACCAGCAGGAGGGTCATACTGATGAGTAGATATTTTTTCATGCTTTGTTTATTTTAAATAGTTTTAACTGTTGTTACATATATATTAGGGGTTTTGCTGCAAGTCGCCCGGGTAGGCGTCGATTTCGCTCACAGGGATATATTCGACAATCCGGTCGTCGTCGGGTCTGATTTCTATCGGCAGCGCCGACGCGAGGTGCGATCCGGGGTAGCGGCGGTCGAGCGTTTGTTGCTTGCGGAAAATATCATACTTGCGCTGCGCTTCCCACGCCAGCTCGAGGCGGCGTTCGTTGAGAATCCATTCGAGGACATCGGCGTCGCTGCCGGCATCGGCGTACTGGCGTTCGGGGATTTTCGCCCGACGGCGGATGACATTCATGTCTTCGATGGCACCGGCGATGTCGTTCTGATAGAAACGGCTTTCGGCGCGGGTGAGGTATATCTCGGCGAGGCGGAACAGCACCGGCGAGTAAAGCTGCGACTGCTGCTCCTGGTAGGAACATTTGAGGATAAACCGTTTCGGGTAGCCGTTGCGTGCCTGCAGCGCCCGTTCGATATGTACATTGTAGCGAACACTGCCCGCCACCGTAACCACGTAGTACTGCGTTTTCCCGTCGATTGTTTCCTTCTGCACCAGCGGACTGGTGTAGAGGTTGGCGTTGGTTGTAATCCGGTAGTCGTCGCCTTCCTGGACGACTGTCTGGGTGGCGTATGTCCATGTTTTGTTGGCTTCGTTGCCGACGGTATAAATCATCCACAGGCTGTTGGTTGCCTCGTACTGGTCGGCGATAAACTTGAAGCGCAGGTCTTCGGGGTTCTCGCGGAGCAGGGCGAGGTAGGATTCGGAGGGATACATTTCGCCCCATCCAATTTCGTCGAGCGTGGCATAGAGGCTGCCTACCGAATACCAGTCCATGTAATAGGCTTCAAAGTCCACATCCTTCAACATTCGGATTACCCAAATCGATTCCGTATTGCTTTCGGGGGCGTGCTGGGGGTATTTCGCATAGCTGTCGTCTTCGAGCAGGGAATAGCGGCCGGCGTTGATCACCGAGTCGGCGTAAGCTTCCGCCTTTTCATACGCGCCCATATAAAGATATACACGGGAAAGGAAAGCCCATGCCACTTCCTGCGACACATAGCTGTTGTTTTTCGGGGTTGTCCCCGGCGAGCGTTTCATCAGGGCGGCGGCGCGCGTGGCGTCTTCAATGATTTGTTCATAGACGTCCTTAACCGATGCACGCGGGGGGAAGTAGTTGATATCGGAGACCGTCTTCAACGGAATGCCCGGGTTGTTCTCCGCGCCGGCGGCATCGAGGTAGGGACGGCCGAAGACGTTACAGCAGTTGAAATAAAGGAACGCCCGCAGCAGCAGGTTTTCCCCTTTCAGGTGGTCGATTGACTCCCGTTCGTCCACCGGCGGGTCGTACTCTTCGAGCGCCGGCAGCAACGAATTAATATTGCCCACCATCTGATAGGTAAAGAGCCATACGCGCGCCGTATAATAACTGTTTGTTACACGTGTATAGCGATAGAAGTTAAACAGCTGGTCGGAGGTGGTGCCGCTCAGTGATATGTTATCGCCGCCGTATTCGCCCACCTGGTGGAGTGTTTTATAATAGTATTCTTCTTTCAGTTTGGCGTAGGTGCCAAGCGTGATTGATTCGGCGCTGCCGGCGTTGATGCCTTCGTTGACCATGGCGTCGTAGGGCAGCCGCTCGAGGTCGCAGTCGCTCATCAGCAGGGTACAGGCGACGCATAGCAGTATTTGTAGCAGATGTATTTTGATTGTTTTCATTATCGTTATTTATTATGATTAGAAATTAAAATTAAGGCCTACCGATACCCTGCGCACCAGCGGATAGAGGTCGGTGTTGTAGTTACCGTTCGAATTTCCGGCGCCTACTTCGACGTCGGCGCCCGAGAATTTTGTCAGCGTAAAGAGGTTCTCGCCGCTGACGTAAAGCTGCGCGTACCGGAGTCCTATTTTCTTAAGCAGGCCGGCGGGGATGTCGTACGAGAGCGACACATTGGTGAGCCGGAAATAGCTGCCGTCTTCGAGGAAGCGTGTCGAAGGCTCGTTCGAGAGGTTATTGCCGCCCGAGATGGCCTGGGGGTGGGTGGCGATGTCGCCGGGGCGTTCCCAGCGCACCCAGCTTTTGTTCGACGAGAGGCTCATGCCGTTGTAGGTCGGGTAGGCGCCGTCGTTATCATAGAATTGTCGGGCGGCGTGGTATATCTTGTTTCCGGTAACGAACGACCCCGTCGCCGAGAGGGTAATTCCCCGGTACGAGAGGCTGGTTTGGATGCCGCCGAAGAAGTTCGGGTTCGACGAGCCGGCCAGCACCCGCGAGGCCTGGGCGACGTCGGTAACAATCCGCCGGGCGCCGTTTTCGTCGTAGGCATACCACAGCGGGGCGCCCGTATAGACATCCACGCCAGCCCACTCGGGCAGGTAGAAGGTGTCGCGGTCTTCGCCGACGCGGAACAGTTTGTTACTTGTGTCGCTGGGCAGCTGGTCGGCATTGTTGTTGGCTAATTCGGTAATCTTATTTTTATTATATCCGACATTAAAACCGGCCCTCCAGAGCCACCCTGCGCGGTGGATGATGTCGGCGTCGAAGGTGATTTCGATGCCGTTATTCCGTACCGCTCCGATGTTTTCGTACCGGCTGTTATAGCCGGTCAGCGAGCTGAGCTTGCGGGAATAAATCAGCCCCGAAGTATTCTTGATATAGTAATCGACGGTCAGGTTAAAGCGGTTCAGGATGCGGGTGTCGATAGCGATATTGGTTTCGTAGCAGGTTTCCCACGACAGGTCGGGGTTGCCGAGCACATTGGGGAACGAGGCCGGAGTACCGGCATAGTGTGTCGTGAGGCCATATACGCTCAGGTACGAATAATTGCCCAGGCTCGACGAGTTCCCAATCATCCCGTAGCTCACGCGGAGTTTGAGGAAGTCGATCGCCGGCACATTCTTCATAAATGCTTCCTTATCGACCGACCATGCGGCGCCAGCCGTCCAGAAGTTCCCGTAGCGTTTCTCGCGGCCGAATTTCGACGAGCCGTCGCGACGGAACGAGAACTGCGCATTATATTTATCATCATACGTGTAATTGGCGTTAAAGTAATACGACTGCATGGCGTTTCCGTACTTTGTGCCTTTTGTAGCCAGTGGCGTGGCGCTCACGTTAAGCACTTCGCCGCCGGCCGGTATTGACTGTCCCGAGGCGTCGGTATCTTCGTACAGGTAATCGTTAAACTCATAGCCGAGGAAGGCATTGACGGCATGAAGGCCATCGAATATTTTTCCGAAACGGATAAGCTGGTTGGCATACCGTGTCGTGGCTAAGTAGGTTCGGTTGCCGATGGTGCCGCCCGTACCTTCCGAGCCTATCGAGCGCGGGTCGGAATAAAGCGTATGGCGGCGGAAGCGGAACTCAATGTTATTGTTCGACTCGAAGGTGAGCCAGTCGGTTATTTTCCAGTCGAAGCCCAGCGTCCCCGACACATTGACGGTTTTGCTCTTTTCGTAGTCGTACTGATTATTGTAAAGGTAGTTGCTTTCGTCGCGGCCGTGCCAGTCTTCGGCCGTACTGATACCGTTCTCCTTGCCGGTACGCACGGTGCCGTCCGGATTATAGGGATAATCCCAGGGGAGGTATGTCATGGCGCTGTAGAGGCTGTGCTGGCGGTTGTCGTCATGGCGGAAGCTGCCGGCAAACTTACCGTGCAGGGTGAGGCGGTTGTTGACTTTAACATCAACATTATCGCGCAGACTGAACCGTTCGTAGGTGAACCCGCGCACGGTGCCTGTTTCGCGGTACATATCGGCCGAGAGGAAGTTCCGCATCCCTTCGGTACCGAGCGTGTGCGAAACGGTATAGTTGTGCGACGTGCCGGTCTGCGTGGCCGTATCGAACCAGTCGGTATCATGCGCGAGCAGGGCGTCCTTATCGCGCAGCCAGGGGTAGCTCTCGGTAGCGCCCTGCATGGCTATCGAATAGTCATAGAGTTCGGCGGCGTTCATCAGCTTAAATTTTCCGAGATGCTGCGTCGCGATGCCGAATTTGGCGCTCGCTTCGATACGGTTATCGCCGGCCTTGCCGCCTTTTGTGGTAACGAGTATCACGCCATTCGTCGCCCGCGACCCGTAGAGCGCCGTGGCCGTCGCATCTTTCAAAATACTGATGTTATCAATATCATTCGGATTGAGCTGCATACTCATGTTCATAATCACGCCATCGACCACCCAGAGCGGCTCGATGGAAGCATCGGAGCCGAGCGAGCTTTTGCCGCGGATACGTATCACCGGCGCATCGCCCGGGCGCCCCGACGTGTTGAGCACCTGCATCCCGGCGACTTTCCCCTGCAGCATCGACTGCACGTTGGGCGCCGTTACCGTCGCCAGCGCTTCGGATTTGACGGTCGCAATCGACCCCGTTACCGAACTCTTCTTCTGGGTACCGTAGGCGACGACGATAATCTCGTCGAGCAACCCGACCTCCTCTTCGAGGACGATGTTAATCGTTCGCCGGTCGCCCACCGGCAGCTCCTGCGTAACATAGCCCACAAAAGAGAATTGCAGGACTGTTTCCGGCCCCGGCACGTGGATTGAGTAGTCGCCGTTCTCGTTGGTGAGAACGGCCTGTGTCGCGCCTTTGACGACCACATTGACGAACGGTAACGCCTCGCCCGCGGCGTCGGTAACGCGACCCGCAACCGTTACCTGCTGCGCCGTCAGCGCGCCCGCAGGGAACAGACAAAGCATCGAACCGACTAAAAGCAGCGGCAGTAACCGCTGTCTGTTTGTTTTCTTAAGTACATGCATCATTAGATTGTTTTTTTAAGGTAAATAAAATAAAGGTTAACTGTATAAAAAAAGGCAGGCAGCAGACGTGTGGGCGCCGCTGATGCGATGCAGAACACGCCGGTTGCCTGTTATGAAAAGATGTATTGGCGCGCCCGCGCGGGGCAGGCATACAAAACCCCGACAAGAGCGGATGCCCTGCGGGGATGCAGTAAGATTGTTTGGATTTAAGAAATAATTACGCCTGTGCGCCTGTGCGCCTGTGCGCCTGTGCGCCTGTGCTGAATGCGTCAGCGCAGCACAAAGCTACGGGTTTTTCCGGTATAAAGCGGGGGTTTCCGGCACTTTTTATTAGAAAGTTATGAACATTTGTCATCTGTTTATAAAATTAAGATGCTGCAAAGATAGTAAATAAATTACGAATTACGAATTACGAATTACGAATTACGAATATAACGATGAGCGATGAACGATGAACTCGTTATTCGGGGAAAGTCTCTCCACGTCGTCGAGCAACTTTTTGCATATGGTAGAAAGTCTCTCCACGACGTCGAGCAACTTTTTTTCCATAGGGGGAAAGTCTCTCGACATCGTCAAACGACTTTCTCCCTATGGGGGAAAGTCTCTCGACATTGTCAAACGACTTTCTCCCTATGGGGGAAAGTCTCTCGACATTGTCAAACGACTTTCCCCCTATGGGGGAAAGTCTCTCGACATTGTCAAACGACTTTCCCCCTATGGAAAAAAATTTCTCAGCGAAAAATTTCTCAGCATTGCGGAGACACTTTCTACCTATGGCGAAAAATCTCCCGGCCGTTCCGCTTAACCGCCTAACATAATCCCGATGCCGGTTCATAGTTCATAGTTCATCGTTCATAGTTCATACTTCATACTTCATACTTCATACTTCATCCCGTACGGTTTTGATGTATTGTTATTATTTTAAAATACATTTTCAGCGCAAAGATTGGTTACTGTATGCCATATTCTGCGCCGACGACCACTTTAATGCTTCGCGGGATAAGCTCAAAGGTGAACGGCGAATAGCCCATCGCCTCGCCGTCGATTTCGATGGGGCTTTCGGGCGTGGTGTCGATGTGGATTTGTTTGCCCTGCCGGGCGATGACGCCGGAGATGCGGTATATCTTCCCGTTGTACAGCTTTCGGAAATGATACAGCACGCGAAGCGGATTCATGTGCCGGACGATGGTGATGTCGAACAGACCGTCGTCGATCACGGCATTGGGCATCTGGTTCATCCCGCCGCCGTTGTATTTGCCGATGCCGACCGCCGCCGAAAGCACGTCGCCGTCGAAGACCGGCACGCCATCGACCTTCACCGTAAAGCGTTTCGGGCGGTACGAGAGCAGCGTGCGGAACGTCCCGCTCAGGTACATGTTCTTGCTGTAGCGTCCCTCGTCCTTTAAGTGATTGAAGAGGCGGTTCACCATCGCATCGAAGCCCATGCCGGCGACGTTGGCCATGTAGCGCCGGTGTTCGACCCGCGTTTCGCAGAACGTAATCAGCCCCACATCCTGCAGGATGGTACGGTGATTGACTATCGACTCCACCGCCTGAGAATACGTTTCGGGGATGCCGAACATCCGCAGCCAGTCGTTGCCCGTACCGGCGGGGATAACGGCGAGCGAGACGTCTGCCGGCTTCACTTTCTGCTGGATGAAAAGCCCGTTGACGATTTCGTTAATCGTCCCGTCGCCGCCGATGGCCACCAACTTGCGGTAGCCGTCGTTGATGGCCTTTACGGTGAGTTCGACGGCATGGTACTTGTGTTCGGTAAATACGCAGCTGAAATCGACGCCGCTGCGGTTCATCCGGTTCGAAATAACCGGCCAGTCGGTAAGCCCCCGTCCGCTGCCGGCCTTCGGATTGACAATCACCATCCACGCTTCCTTGATTCGTTCTTCGCCCATAGCGGTATTCTTTGCGGTCAGTCTTCCTCTTCGATTTCTACTTTCGTGGCGACTTCGGCGCCCAGCATTTTGTAGGTCTCTTCGAGTATTTTATCGTCTTCGCATATCAGCAGCAGCTTGTCGCCGGTACGCAGTTCGGTACTGCCTTTGGGGATAAAATAGCTCTCCTCGCGCTTCACCATCACCACCAGCGCGCGGGCGTGCAGCGGGAGGTTCATCAGGTGATGGCCGTTCTGGAGCATCGCATCGGTAACGGTGATTTGCATCATCGACGATTTCATTTCGTCGGCAAAGTCCACATCGAAATCGGCCATCCGCTGCTTGGCCTTAACCGGCCTCGAAAGCCCCAGCAGACGGGCAAACCACGACACGGTCGTGCCCTGCACCATTAACGAAAGGATGGTAATAAAGAACACGATGTTGAACATCGTCCGGGCGTGGGGTATGCCGGCAATCATCGGGTAGGTGGCGAAGATAATCGGCACCGCGCCGCGCAGGCCTATCCATGATACATAGAGCCGGTCGTTGAAGGTCATCTTCCGAAACGGAAGCAGGCTGATAAGCACCGCCGCCGGCCGCGAGAAGACAATCATAAATATCCCCACCGCAATACCGATGCCCATAATCGGCAGCAGCTCCGAAGGATTGACCAGCAGCCCCAGCGCAAGGAACATCACAATCTGAAAGAGCCACGCCAGCCCGTCGAAGAACTTCAGCGTGGTGCGTTTGTGGACAAATTTGCTGTTGCCCATCACCAGTCCGGCGACATAGACGGCCAGAAAGCCGTTGCCCTTCAGGAAATAGGTCAGGGAAAATACAAACAGCATGCACGAGAGCAGCAGTATCGGGTAGAGCGAATCGTTATCGACATTAATTTTATTAATCACCCGCACGGCCACCTTCCCAAGCAGGAACCCCAGCAGGGCGCCGATAACGAGCTGTGCAAAGAACATCAGTATCACACTGCCCCAGGCAATGGTCGCTTCTTCCGCAACCTGCAGCTGCAGGATAATCGAAATCAGGGTAATGGTGAGCATGTATGCCATCGGGTCGTTACTTCCGCTTTCCAGCTCCAGCAGCGGGCGCAGGCGGTGGCGCAGCAGCAGCCCCTTCGAGCGCAGCAGCGCAAACACCGATGCCGAGTCGGTCGATGACATCACCGACGCCAGCAGCAGCGATTCGAGGAAGGTCAGCGTTACGGTGGGGAAGAACCAGTTGGTCAGAAAATAGATAAACGCGCCGGTGATAAGCGCCGTGAGCAGTACGCCAAGCGTGGCGAGGACAAGCCCCTGCCGCGCGATGGGCAGGATTTCGTGGTATTTGGTATCAATACCGCCCGAAAACAGGATACATATCAGCGCTATCACGCCGATATTCTGCGCCACATGGAAATTATCAAAAAGGAGTATGCCGAACCCTTCCGAGCCGGCCAGCATGCCTATTATAAGGAAAAGCAACAGCACCGGCACCCCGAACCGATAGCCGGTTTTTCCGGCTATGATACTTAAAAATAGCAATACTGCTGCGACTAATAAAAAGTGTTCTATACCCATAATTTGCGGGTAAAGGTACAACTTTTTTTTAAATATAAGAATTGGGAAGGCCGGAATCAGGAAATCGGGTTCGGGAAATATAACTATATTTGCGTTCTAATATAATCACACATGAAATCGTTTACTGACACATACCGGCTGGCCGGCTTCTTCCTTTCGTTTTTCGTTGCCGCAACGACTGCGCTCGCCGCAGGGCAGTACGGATACAATCCCGATATTACGAATTACCGGCTCTCGCAATACCGCGCGGCAGACCAGAACTGGGCTGTTACACAGGACGGGCAGGGCATTATCTACGTGGCCAACAACGGCGGCCTGCTTGAGTTCGACGGCGTACACTGGACATTGCATAAGCTGCCCGGCTGCCGGCGCGTGCGGACGGTGATCTACGACTCGCTCTCGCAACGCATTTACTGCGGGGCATTCGAGCAGTTCGGCTACTGGGAGCGCAATGCGTTCAACGACCTGGAATATCATTCGGTCAGCGATTCCCTGACGTCCTATTCCCTGCATAACGACGATGTGTGGTCGATTATTCTGGCCGGCGATACGGTTATCTTCCGCTCGTTTGTCGCCTGTTTTGCCTATTCCGACGGGCAGCCGCTGCAGGTAACCGTCTTCCCCTCGTCCTGTCTGGCCATGGAAAAAATAGACAACCGGCTCTATGCCGCCACCATCGACGGGCTTTATGTGTGTCATAATGGTCGGGTCGAACGGCTCCCCGGCGGCGAACAGTTTACCGGAACAAAACAGATAGCCGCGCTGTTGCCCTTCGACCGGCGCCGGATGCTTATCGCGACCCAGCATGACGGCCTTTACCTGTACGACGGCCGTACATATACGCCCTGGCCGGCGGAAGCCGACCGCCTGCTCCGAGATGCCCAAATTAACCGCGCCTTAGTCATGCAGGACTCCATCTATATCTTCGGCACGATACTGAACGGCGTCATAGCCATCGACCGGCATGGCCGCCAGCAGTGGCATCTGCATAAATCGAACGGATTACAAAATAATACGGTACTGGGGCTGTGCTGCGACAGGGAAGGGAATATCTGGCTGGCATTAGACCGCGGTATCGACTGCATCGCCGTCGATTCGCCGCTGCATTTTTATTACGGGCATTACGATAATGTCGAGTCGGTATATGCCGTTATGGAACATGCGGGCATGCTGTACCTCGGTACAAATAGAGGGCTGTATGCACGCGCCCCCGGCGAGGCGCACTTTACCATCGTGCCCGAAACGCAGGGACAGGTGTGGGGTCTGTCGGTTTGGGACGGACAGCTGCTGTGCGGGCATAACGCCGGCACGTTCCGGATAGAAGGCCGGCGGGCGATTCCCGTGTCGAACATCACCGGAGGCTACTGTTTACGCCTGTTTACTCCGTCCGACGGCGAAGAGGTGCTGCTGCAAAGCACCTATACGAAACTGGTAATCTATAAAAAGAACCGGCAGGCAATATGGCAGTATGCGCATACGGTTCCCGATTTTATAGAGCCTGTCCGCTATCTTGAGATTGACCGTCTGGGAAACATTTGGGCCGGGCACATCGAAAAGGGACTGTTCCGGCTGCGGCTCAACCCGTCGCTCACCGCTATCGACGAGCGCAAAAGCTATACGATTGCCGGGCACGCCGCCGACGCCCATATCCAACTGTTTAAAGTGAACAACCGGATGGTCTTTGCCACCGGCCGCCAACTCTATACGTACGACGACATCCGCGACTCGATTGTGCCCTACGACCGGCTGAATCAAACCCTCGGCAAATTTGCCGCCGCGCATAAAATCATTCCCGCCCGGCCGCATCAATACTGGTTTGTCTGCCGCGACGAATGGGCCTGCATCGCCTTCGACAATGCCGAAAACGGCCGTATCGTCCGCCGGATTTCCCATCATGCACTCAAGGGACAGGCGATGACATACAACGAATGCATCTATACCAACAATCGGGGGCTGTCGTTCATCGGCCTCAACCGCGGCTTTGCCCTGCTCGACGGCAACCAGCCGAAGCGCCCGCGTGTGCCGGCCGCCATTCTGCTGCGTACCATCGAAGCCTGTACCACCAGACAACAGTATATCAAATTAGCCCCCGGCGCGAAGCAGGCCTCTTTGCCGGCATCGTACGGCAGCCTGCGGTTTATATTTGCATATCCCTCTTTTTCTCCGGCCGGCGAGCAGCTGTATTATAAACTCGAAGGGCTGGAAAACGACTGGTCGCCGGCGCCCGCCAACTATGAAAAGGAATATTCCCGCCTGCCTCCGGGCAAGTATGTATTCGCCCTGAAAGCCATCGACGGCAACGGCGACCAAATCGCACAAACCGCCTACCGCTTTGTGATTGCGCCCCCGTGGTACGCCGGGCACGCCGCCTATATCGGCTACGGGATAGCCGGCCTCTGCCTGCTGCTCGTAGCATACGGGGTAGGGCGCGCCCGGCTGCGGCGGCAGCATCAGAAAATAATGCAGCAGGAAGAAAAACGACAGCAGGAAGAACTGCAACGGAAAGAACAGAAGATTATCAAACTTAAAAATGAAAAACTGGAAGCCGACGTGCTTTACAAAGCAAAAGAACTTGCCGTAAGCGCCATGGCGATTATCCAGAAAAATAATGTCCTGGAAACGCTCAAGCAGGAACTGCAAAAGAACGGGAACACGAACGATAAAAGCACTAAAAACATCATCAAGCTCATCAACCAGAACCTTTCGACGAAAAAGGACTGGGAAGTCTTTGAAGCCAACTTCGACCTTATCCACGACCGCTTTTTCCGGAACCTGAAAAAGCGCTCGTCGCAGCTCACCTCGCACGACCTGAAACTTTGCGCCTACCTGCGCCTCAACCTTTCGACAAAAGAGATTGCACAGCTTCTCGGCAATTCGGTACGGGGCGTTGAAGTAGCCCGCTACCGGCTGCGTAAGAAGCTGCAGCTCGCGCCCGACGAAAACCTGAACGATTTTATACTGGAGTTTAAAGGCTAATTCTTTGTTGTGCGCACCGGCAATGCTCCCCTTTTGAATAAAAACGGGCTGTTTCTTTTGGCAGATTAAAGAAAAATACAGTATCTTTGCACATCATATCCAATATAAATATATGTCTGCTGTTAATAAATTACTGATAAAAAATGCCGGAGCCCCCGGATTTATACCGGAAAAACCCGCAGCTGTGCGCTGCGCTGACGCATTTAGCACAGCACAGCACAATTATTTCTTAAATACAAAAACCACGGTTTTTCTTTCCCCAGCCCGGCTGGGACGAAAAAAAACTGTTTTTTTCTTTCGCCAGCCCGGCTGGGACGAAAAAAAACGTTTTTTTCTTTCGCCAGCCCGGCTGGGACGAAAAAAAAACGTTTTTTCTTTCGCCAGCCCGGCTGGGACGGAAAAAAACGTTTTTTCTTTCCCCGCAACCTGCGGGAACAAAAAATCATGTAAAAATCATTTAAATTAATATCGTTATGAAACATCGCTTTTTAATTGCAATCTTATCGCTCTCCCTCTCCCCAGCCTTCGGGCAGTCGCGCGTCGCTGAAATCAACCAGCTCGGCGCCGACTACGCGGCCACGCCGCCCACCGTTACCTTCGAGGTCTTCTGGAACACCGCCCCGACGCCGCCCCGCCATCGCGATACGGTATGGGTCTTCGTCGATTACCAGCCCGTCGGGACGCTGGGCTCCTGGGCGCCGGCCACGATTACCGCCGCTGTTGTCGATGCCGGCGCAGGGACGGTTATCCCCGGTACGCTCAACGGGCGCGGCTTTTACCTTGACGGCCACGCCGGCCCTGTACCCTTCAGCTCGACGCTCACCGTTACGCTCAGCAGCGACCTGACCGGTACCAAATTCAACTGGTGCGCTTACGTCTCCGACTACCCGCCCAACGCCACCCTCGGCGCCGGGTTCTACGAGTTGCACGGCACGCCGCCCATTGAGATTAACGGCTCCATTACCGAACCCACCCGGCGCTATACGGGCTGCATCACGGCCCTCACCGACGCGACGGGCTGTCCGGGGTTAATTCCGCCGCCGCCCACCGCGCCGATACTTACCGCCGCGCCTGACAGTATCTGTGCCGGCGATACGACGACGCTCACCGCCACCGCCGGCGCCGCCTCCTACAGTTTCGACAACGGCGCCACGTGGATAACGGCGAACTCCGCGACCTTCTCGCCAACGGCGACTACCGGTTATACTATAGATATAATGAACGCCGCCGGCTGCACCGCCACCGGCGCGCCTGTTACGGTTACGGTGGTGCCGCCGCCCGTGCCGGTGTTTATCAGCCCGCCGGCGACCTACTGCGCCGACAGCACCTTTATTCTTACCGCCTCCGCCGGCAGCGGCAGCTCATACTGCTTTACGCAGACGGTTACCGGTTCTTCGCATAATCCGTATTTAACGGGGAACGACACGCCGACGGAAGTTGATTGCGAATTTCCAACGGTGGAATACTGCACGCCTTCCGGCGACAGCACCTTCACGGTACGGATGCCCGAATCGGGCAGCGTAACCGTCTGCGTGCGGGCGTGGAATGCCTTCGGTTGCTACGCCGATACGTGCGTTACCATCGGCGCTACGATTGCGCCGGTTGTGGCTTTACTGTCTGCGCAGGGAACCGATGTCCAGACAATATCGTTAGGGCAGTCGCTAACCAGCATCATTACTTACGGCACAACCGATGCCACCGCCGTTACCGTTACCGGCCTGCCCGCCGGCCTGGGCTATACCTGGAATGCCCCGAACGTAGAGATTACCGGCACAGCCGCCGCTTCGGCCACCATTGGCGCACATTCCTATACTGTAACCGCCACCGGTAACTGCGGCACGACCACCACGCAGGGCGTCATTACCGTTGCCGGAGAGTTTCTCAGCATGGCCTCCACCAGCACCGGCAGCATATCTTTGAACATGAGCTTCACCGGCACCATGTACATTGACTGGGGCGACGGTGATGCAAACACCTATACCGACGCAAACATGAAAACGCACTTCTATCCTGGCGGCTCGCATACCATTACCGCGCAGGCAACGGCCATTAACTATTTGTACGGTATCAATAGTAAATTAACGGCGTTAGACGTAACGCACTGCTCCGCGCTAACGTTTTTGGGTTGTTTCAGCAATCAACTGACCGAATTGGACGTAAGTCAGAATACCGCGCTAACTAATTTGCAGTGTAGCAACAATAACTTGCTCTCATTAAACGTAAGCAATAATTCCGCAGCGACTCTTTTGGATTGCAGCGTCAATTCATTGACGGCATTGAACGTGAACGCTAATACCGCGCTAAAAACCCTGCTCTGTGACCATAATCCATTGGGCACATTAGACGTAAGCAGTAATACCGCGCTAACGGCTTTGCGGTGTAACAATAATCAATTGGACACATTAGACGTAAGCAATAATACCGCGCTAACCAGTTTGGATTGTTCCTCTAATTCATTGGCCTCATTAGACGTAAGCAATAATGACGCGCTAGTCTATTTGCATTGTTACGGTAATAATTTGACCTCATTGTCCGTAAGCAATAATCCCGCGTTAGTCACCCTGCAGGTACAATCCAACCTCTTTACCGTCGCGGCGCTCAATGCTTTATTCGGGACCCTGCACGACATCTCCATCCCCGACGCCACAAAAACGGTTTATATCTGCTACAACCCGAAGTTGGGTTCCTCCGGCTATGGCAACCCCGGCTCCGCTACCTCCGGCTGCACTACAGCTATCGCCGAAGGCAATGGCTGGACTGTAAATAAAGTACTATGTAATTAATTACGCATTACGTTTTACGCATTACGTTTTACGTTTTTAAATTCCCCCTTCCGAAGGCGCATCAATCCCCGTGCAGGTGAGCATCCCTTTTTCTAAATTTTGATGTTCCCCAAATGAATTGGGGAGCTCCCCAAATGAATTGGGGAGTTCCCCAAATGGATTGGGGAGTTCCCCAAATGAATTGGGGAGTTCCCCAAATCGGTTATGCCGAACCCAAAGATGCATTCATTTTCAGCATAAAAAAGAAAGGATGCAGCCCTGCCGTCCGCGTGGATGCGGTAATTTGTCCGGCGTAAGCCACTCTTAACTTTTAACTCTTAGTTCTTAACTCGTAATTAAAGACAGTATGGTTTCGGTGTCGGAGAAGCCAGCAATGACTTCCTGCGTGTAGTTGCGGACGGTCGCCTCCGGCAGGGTTGTCGAAAGGCCGATAAGACGCATGGCGGCGTTTTTGGCGGCGGTCATGCCGGCGGGCGAATCTTCAAAGACAACGCATTGCTCCGGCCGTACCGCCAAATCGGCGGCCGCCAGCAGGTAGCACATCGGGTGTGGCTTGCCTTCCGTGATGCGGTCGGCCGAAACGACGGTATCGAAAAAACCGCGTATCGGGAGCGTCCGGAAGACGACAGCCAGTTTGGCATCGCCGGAACTGGTTACCAGTCCCGTTTTGAGACCCGTTTGCCGCAGGGCTTGCAGGAACTCCAGCGCACCGGGGAAAGGGCGCATCTCCAGCTGCAGGTCGAAGGCCTGATTGGCCGTGGCTATTTCCTGCCGTATGGCTTCGGGCAGATGGGAAAAATAGCGGGCGAGGATGCGGGGGAGCGTCATTCCCTTTACCTGCCGGTCGAGGCGGTCGAGATCGGGGCGGTATCGTTCGCCCGTTTGCCGCCAGAATACATCGTATTGCGGTTCGGTATCAATCAGGACGCCGTCGAGGTCGAAGAGGACGGCGGCGGGGGCGGGGTGTTTTTCGATAGAATGATGCATGCGGTTTATTCTTCTTCTAATGTTCGTATGTAATGATTAAGGACTGTGCGTATTTCCATGTAACTGTACCCGCTGCCGAGCGTTTCCCGGACAGGCGAGAGTATGGCCGGTTCGTTGCCTTTGACAATCGACTGCACCAGCGGCAGTATCACGTCTATTTTTTCCTGCGGCACGAGGTCGGTTACCGCCAGCGTGCCGTTTTTCACGCATTCTGCCAAATGCCCTTCGATGGTCGATACGGCATAATTCCGTTCTTTGGCTATTTCGGCAATGGATTTCCCCTCCCGGAAGAGCTTCAGACTTATCTGCTCCGTTGTTTGCTTATCGAATCGCGGTTTTTTTCCGGCGCCTGTTTCCTTTTTGGCCGCCGGCCTGTCGATTGCATCCGGCTGGCGCAGGGGCGGCAGGACGACGCCGGCGGCCATCATCGGCTCGTCGTTGTAGCGGACGTCTGCGAGGTTTGCGGTAAAGCAAATAATGTCGTTTTCCAGTTCATGCAGCGCCCGCCAGTAGGCGCGAGCCTTTTTCACGCGGGTAAACGTCGCGATGTGCTGCGCCAGAGGCTGCAGTATTTTAGTGCGGATGTCGTCATGGAAATAGGCGACGGCTTTGGTGCATCGTTCCCTGATGAGCGTCAAATCGTCGGTATTCCCTTGCCGGTGAGCGACGAGCTGTTCGAGCTGCCGCTGGAAACGCTGCGCGACCTGCCCCTGCTGCAGGGCGGTTTCGTAGAGCTGTTCCGACAGCTCGTGCGCGCTTTGCAGCTCTTCCGAAATTTTATCGGCCGTCAATCGCCGGTAGCCGTGCAGCAGATTGCATAACGGCTGCCAGTCGAAATACCGGACAAGCCGCTCCGCCCAAAAGCGCCGTTTGGCCTCGGCGAGCGAGCGCTGTAGCTGTTCGGCCGGCTGTTCGTTCTGCGAGAACGCCTGCGCATAGGCATTGGTGCGGATACATTCGGGCGTTATCGGCGACTGCAGGACGATGCCCGCAAGCGACGTACAGCGGCTCAGTGCAACATACGACTGCCCGGCGGCGAATGCCTGCGCGGCATCAATCACCACCTGGTCGAAGGTCAGTCCCTGACTTTTATGAATCGTAATCGCCCACGCCAGCCGCAGCGGGTACTGTTTGAACGCGCCCAGGGCTTCCTCTTCAATTTCGTTCCGTTCTTTATTGACCGTGTAGCGCACGTTTTTCCATGTCTCCTGTTCTATCTTAAAGGCTGCTTTGTGGCCTTCGGGGCGCACCCAAATTTCCCCGCCGGCGATGTCGGTAATTTCGGCAATCTTCCCGTTATAGTACCGGCGCTCGTCGCTTGTATCGTTTTTGATAAACATCACCTGCGCGCCTTTTTTGAGCTGGAGATTCAATTCGGTAGGCAGGGCATAATCGGGGAACTCGCCCGTTACTTCGCCTGTGAATGTCTGCGCCGGCAGCGGGATAGCCGCGATGCGCTCGGCATTAATCCGGTCGGCCTGATAATTATGCGTACACAGGATAATCGCGCCGCTGTCGGCCGGCGGCGTATAGCGGGGACGATAGCGGGCATTGAGCAGCGTCAGGTCGTCGTCCGAGAGTTCGTTATTGCGCACGCGGTTGAGCAGCTCGACAAAGGTCTGTTCGCGCTGCCGGTACACTGTTTTCAGTTCCAGATACAGCGGCGGCGCCTCCCGCAAAGCCCTTGCATGAAAGAAAAACGGGCTTTCGTAATAGTCTTTCAGCAGCGCCCACTCGTCGTCCTTCACCACCGGCGGCAGCTGGAACATGTCGCCGATGTAGAGCATTTGCAATCCGCCGAAAGGTTTATAGCTACGCCTGATAAAGCGCAGCGTGGCGTCGATGGCGTCGAGTATATCGGCACGCAGCATGCTCACCTCGTCGATGATAAGCAGTTCGGCCTGCCGCAGGAGGTCTTGCTTCTGTTTGCCGAACTTAAACGTATCCTTCAGGCGGCTGTTGGGGATATAAGGCTCGAGCGGCAACTGGAACAGGGAATGCAGCGTAACGCCGCCGGCATTAATGGCCGCCACGCCCGTAGGCGCCGCCACGAGCGTACGTTTATGGCTGTTTTTTGAAATATATTTCAAAAATGTTGTTTTCCCCGTCCCCGCCTTCCCTGTCAGAAAGAGGTGCTGTGCGGTTTGGTTCACAAATTCCACGGCTAAACGGAAAACAGCGTCCTGATTATTGTCTATCATAAAAATTCCTTTATAAATGGGGCTGCAAAGGTACTTATTTTAATTACGAATTACGAATTACGAATTGCGAAATCACCGTTAACTATTTTTTGCAAATTATTTTTTTCATAACCAATGCAATATGCCTTCGTCAGCTATTTTTTTACGATTAAAACCCTAAAAAATTTGGCGGATAAAAATAAAAGCAGTACCTTTGCGCTCCATTTTGCCAAAAAGTGGCGTTATTTGACATATTGCCGATGTAGCTCAGTTGGCCAGAGCAGCTGATTTGTAATCAGCTGGTCGGGGGTTCGAATCCCTCCATCGGCTCTATCCAATTGATTGCGAAAAAGGATATTCTTGCGTTCGGTAGCGGTTTTTGCCGGCACTGTTCAAGAGGAACCGAATAATCGGTTTGGGGAGATACCAAAGTGGCCAACTGGGGCAGACTGTAAATCTGCTGGCGAACGCCTTCGTAGGTTCGAATCCTGCTCTCCCCACAAGCAGCAGGCAGCAGGCAGAGAGTCGCCGAACCGCTTGCGGGTAACCATGCGGAAGTAGCTCAGTCGGTAGAGCATCAGCCTTCCAAGCTGAGGGTCGCGGGTTCGAACCTCGTCTTCCGCTCCAAAGGCCAGCGTAGCTCAGTGGTAGAGCACTTCCTTGGTAAGGAAGGGGTCGTGAGTTCAATTCTCACCGCCGGCTCTACGAAAAAGATGAAAAGATGAAGATGGATGAACGTGAAAAGATAAAAAATAGAAACAGGTACATAACAACTAAAAAAATAGAAATAATTTAAAATCTAAAAACAAATAATTATGGCAAAAGAAACATTCCAACGGACGAAACCCCACGTTAATATTGGGACCATCGGTCATGTTGACCATGGGAAAACGACTCTGACAGCTGCAATAACGATGGTTCTTGCAAAGAAGGGTCTGTCGCAGGTGCGCTCATTCGATTCTATCGACAATGCGCCCGAAGAAAAAGAACGCGGTATTACGATTAACACCGCACATGTGGAATACGAAACAGCGAACCGGCACTATGCTCACGTAGATTGCCCCGGTCATGCTGACTATGTAAAGAACATGGTTACCGGCGCCGCCCAGATGGACGGAGCGATTCTGGTAGTAGCTGCTACCGACGGCTCGATGCCGCAAACCCGCGAACATATTCTGTTGGCGCGTCAGGTAAACGTTCCCCGCGTAGTGGTATTCCTGAACAAAGTAGATATGGTGGATGACCCCGAAATCATCGACCTGGTAGAAATGGATGTTCGCGATTTGTTGAACTTCTATAGCTTCGACGGCGACAACGCGCCGGTTATTCGCGGCTCTGCCCTCGGTGCGCTCAACGGCGAGCCGGAATGGGAAGCCAAAGTAGTCGAACTGATGGAAGCCGTAGATACGTACATTCCGATTCCCCCGCGCGAAAACGAAAAACCGTTTGTTATGCCGGTCGAAGACGTGTTCTCGATTACCGGTCGCGGCACGGTGGCTACAGGACGTATCGAAACGGGTATGATTAAGGTAGGCGAAGAGGTGGAAATTATCGGCCTTGGCGAAAAACCGAAAAAGACAACGGTTACCGGTGTGGAAATGTTCCGCAAGCTGCTCGACAGGGGCGAAGCCGGCGACAACGTCGGGTTGCTGCTGCGCGGGATTGATAAAAAGGAAATTAAGCGCGGGCAGGTTGTTGCGCGCCCGAACACCATCAAGCCGCACAAGAAGTATGAAGCCGAAATTTACGTATTGAAGAAAGAAGAAGGCGGACGGCACACCCCGTTCCACAACAAATACCGCCCGCAATTCTATCTGCGTACGTTGGACATCACCGGCGAAATTACCCTGCCGCAAGGCGTGGAAATGGTGATGCCGGGCGACAATGTAACGATTACCGTGGATTTGATTTACCCGGTGGCCATGAGCGAGGGGTTGCGTTTCGCTATCCGCGAAGGCGGCCGTACGGTTGGCGCCGGCCAGGTAACGAAAATTCTTGACTAAAATAATCGTTTTGAAATAAACCCATCCCCCCCACAAGGGGGTTACAGGGGCATAGTTCAAGGGTAGAATAGCGGTCTCCAAAACCGTTGATGGGCGTTCGAATCGCTCTGCCCCTGCAAGTAACAAGGCGGTGTGTTACGGCCGCTGAGTGAAAAATGAGAACACGCCGGGACTATTCGCAAGCGCTTCCAACCGCGAAGCTTCCGGCACAATCGTTAAAAAAATGAAAAAAATTAAAACGTATTTAAAAGAATCGTACAACGAGTTGGTGCATAAGGTAACGTGGCCGTCGTGGGCGCAGCTGCAAAACAGTGCTGTGGTTGTGATGGTCGGTTCGGTTATCTTGTCGTTGATAGTATTTGCTATGGACTTGTTATTCCGTAACGGCATGCAGGTTATTTATACCTTCGATTTGTAGTATTAAAATCTTTACGGACAATGAGCGAAATTGCTAAACAGTGGTATGTATTAAGGTCTGCGGGCGGCCGTGAAAAGAAAGCGAAAGAGTACATCGAAAATGAGATCAAACGCTTGAGACTTCAGGACTATGTCGCGCAGGTGCTTATTCCTACCGAGAAAATTTACCAGGTAAGAAATGGTAAAAAAATTAGTAAGGATCGCATCTATTATCCGGGGTATGTTTTAATAGAAGCTGCTCTGGTGGGAGAAGTGGAACATGTCTTACGCAACATTCCGAACGTATCGGGCTTTCTGGGGGAAGTCAAAGGTTCTAAACCGATGCCCCTGCGTCCGGCGGAAGTAAATCGCATCTTAGGCCGTGTGGATGCACTGGCCGAGGGAGAAGAGGAAAACATTACGCCGTTTGTCATAGGCGAACAGGTGAGAGTAACCGACGGTCCTTTCAACGGATTTGACGGTACGATTGAGGAAGTGAACGAAGACAGGAAGAAGCTGAAAGTAACGGTCAAGATTTTTGGCCGGAGAACCTTGCTGGAGTTAGGTTTTGTACAAGTAGAAAAAGAATAAAAGAAAACAGTTATGGCTAAAGAAATTGCCGGATTAATTAAACTACAAATCAAAGGCGGAGCGGCTAATCCCTCGCCGCCGGTAGGTCCTGCATTAGGTTCGAAAGGCGTAAACATAATGGAGTTTTGCAAGCAGTTTAATGCACGCACGCAAGACAAGGCCGGGAAAGTGCTGCCGGTTATCATTACGGTTTACAGCGATAAGTCCTTTGAATTTATCGTAAAACAGCCCCCGGTTGCCGTCCAGTTACAGGAAGCAGCCAAGATACAAAAGGGGTCACCCGAACCAAACCGCAAGAAGGTCGCTACCGTGTCGTGGGAACAAGTCCGTACCATTGCCGAGAGCAAAATGCCCGACATGAATGCATTTACGCTCAAGTCGGCTATGCGGATGGTGGCCGGAACCGCCCGGAGTATGGGAATTGTCGTCGAAGGCGCATTTCCTGTAGATGTAAATTAAAAACATGTAGAAGAGATGAGTAAGCTGACAAAAAAACAGAAAATCGCCTACGCAAAGGTTGAACCCTTGAAACAATACAAGCTGGTCGAAGCTATGAAATTAGTAAAAGAAGTTTCTTTTACCAAATTTGATGCAGCGGTTGATTTGGCGGTACGATTGGGTGTTGACCCGCGGAAAGCGAACCAAATGGTACGCGGCGTAGTAACTCTTCCGCATGGGACAGGGAAAACTACTCGTGTACTGGTGCTCTGCACGCCCGACAAAGAGGCGGAAGCGAAAGCGGCAGGCGCCGAACATGTAGGACTTGACGATTATATTGAAAAAATTAAGAGCGGATGGACGGACATCGACGTGATTATCTGCACCCCGTCGGTAATGGCAAAAGTGGGTGCATTGGGTCGCGTGCTGGGTCCTCGCGGGTTGATGCCCAATCCCAAAACCGGTACGGTAACGATGGAAGTCGGTAAAGCGGTATCGGAAGTTAAAGCGGGTAAAATCGACTTTAAGGTGGATAAACAGGGTATCGTTCACGCATCCATTGGGAAAGTGTCGTTCGATGTGGAGAAACTTACCGACAACGCACACGAATTTTTAAATATGGTTGTTAAGCTAAAACCTTCAGCCTTGAAGGGTACGTATATCAAAAGCGTTTTCATTTCGTCAACCATGAGCCCCGGCATATGTGTTGATACGAAAACGTTGACAGCTGCAGAATAAAGAAAAGGAGAACAAGAGATGAGAAAAGAAGACAAGAAGATTATTATTGAGAGCCTGGCAGAGCAGCTTCAACAAACGCCTCATTTTTACATTGCCGATACTTCGGGTCTGAATGCCGAAAATACTACAAAGTTACGCAGGGAGTGTTTTGCGAGAAACATCAAGTTGGTAGTAGTCAAAAACACGCTACTCCAAAAAGCATTGGAAAAAAACAACTTCCCCGAAACAGCGTTGTACGAGGTATTGAGTGGCCCCACGTCGGTCATGTTTACGGAAACCGCCAACGTACCGGCGCGCTTGATTAAGGAATTTGGCGCCAAGCACGGTAAACCCGAACTGAAAGGCGCTTATGTACAGGAATGCCTGTATCTTGGCGCTGGCGCTTTGGAAACGTTGGTACATGTGAAATCGCGCGAAGAGTTGATTGGTGATGTGATTGGTGCATTGCAGTCGCCGGCGAAGAATGTCATTTCGGCATTGCAGTCGGGCGGCCAAACCATTGCAGGAATCTTAAAAACACTGGAAGAACGCGCCGCATAAACAAAAACAAATGGGCCGGTAATGCCGGTCTGATATTAAAAACAAAAAACAAAAACATTAAAAATTAAATAATTATGGCAGACATTAAAAAACTTGCAGAAGAATTAGTAAATCTTACTGTAAAAGAAGTTCAAGAATTGGCAACCCTCCTGAAAGAAGAGTACGGCATTGAGCCGGCCGCCGCTGCAGTAGCAGTAGCCGCTCCGGCCGCAGGGGGCGCCGCTGAAGAAGCAGAACAAACCGCTTTCGATGTAATTTTAACCTCACCCGGTCAGGCAAAACTGCAGGTAGTGAAGGCAGTAAAAGAAGTTACCGGGTTGGGCTTAAAAGAATCTAAGGAATTAGTAGATGCAGCTCCGAAAGCGATAAAAGAGAAAGTTTCAAAAGCGGAAGCCGAACAAATTAAAGCGCAACTTGAAGAAGCCGGCGGGGAAGTTGAAATTAAATAAACGTTCCGCCCGTGATTCGGGAAGCCAAACACAGGTTTAGAACCCTTTTGGGGTTCTAAGCCTTTTTGTCGTTAAAATAGTTTATCAGTCAACTAATCCCATTACAATGTCCCAAAAAATAAACAACCAGCGTATTACATTTGCATCTTCCAAAAGCGTGCTCGAATACCCCGACTTTTTGGAAATACAACTCAAATCGTTTCAAGACTTCTTTCAACTTGAAACCATTGCCGAAAATAGAAAGAACGAAGGGCTTTTCAAGGTCTTTCAGGAGAACTTTCCGATTACCGATACCCGTAATAATTTTGTACTCGAATTTACAGATTACTTCGTAGATCCGCCGCGGTATTCTATTGATGAATGCCTGGATCGCGGCCTGACGTACAGCGTGCCGCTGAAAGCCAAACTGAAACTCTATTGCACCGACCCGGAACACGAAGATTTCGATACGGCTATACAAGATGTGTTTTTAGGCACTGTGCCTTATATGACACCTCGCGGAACGTTTATTATCAACGGTTCGGAGCGGGTTGTAGTATCGCAGTTGCACCGTTCACCCGGCGTGTTTTTCGGGCAAAGCATCCATGCGAATGGCACGAAACTGTACTCGGCGCGTATTATTCCCTTCAAAGGCTCGTGGATTGAATTTGCCACCGACATCAACAATGTGATGTATGCGTACATCGACCGGAAGAAAAAATTGCCGGTAACCACATTGCTCCGCGCCATCGGCTATGAGAGCGACAAGGATATTCTGGAAATCTTCGGACTGGCCGATGAAATAAAGGTAACGCAGGCGTCGTTGAAAAAAGTGGTCGGACGTAAACTGGCCGCCCGCGTCCTCAAAACATGGATAGAAGACTTTGTGGACGAAGATACCGGCGAAGTAGTATCTATCGAACGGAACGAAATTGTGCTCGACCGCGAAACAATCCTTGACGATAAACATATTGACCTGATTATTGATTCGGGAGCAACCACAATTTTAATTCATAAGGAAGATGCCAACATCAGCGATTTTGCCATCATTCACAACACACTGCAAAAAGACCCGTGTAATTCGGAAAAAGAAGCAGTGGTATATATCTACCGCCAGTTGCGAAACTCCGAACCGCCCGACGAAGCGACGGCTCGCGATGTGATCGAGAAATTATTTTTCTCCGACAAGCGCTACGATTTGGGCGAAGTGGGACGTTTTCGCCTGAACCGCAAACTGGATTTGCGTACGCCCTATGGTGTCCGTGTGCTGACGAAAGAAGATATTATTGCCATCATCAAGCATCTGATTCAGCTTATCAACTCGCGCACCGATGTGGACGACATTGACCATTTGAGCAACCGCCGCGTGCGTACGGTCGGCGAACAGTTGGCAAACCAGTTTAGCGTAGGGCTGGCACGGATGGCGCGGACTATCCGCGAACGCATGAACGTGCGCGATAACGAAGTGTTCCTGCCCATTGATTTGATTAACGCCAAAACGCTGTCGTCGGTCATCAATTCGTTCTTTGGCACCAGCCAGTTGTCGCAATTCATGGATCAGACGAATCCGCTGGCCGAAATGACGCACAAACGCCGTATGTCGGCGCTTGGTCCCGGCGGTTTGAGCCGCGAACGCGCAGGGTTTGAAGTGCGCGACGTACACTATACGCACTACGGCCGCCTGTGCCCGATTGAAACACCGGAAGGCCCGAATATCGGCTTAATCTCTTCGCTGTGCGTATTTGCCCGTATCAACGAATTAGGCTTTATCGAAACGCCGTACATGAAAGTTGAAAACGGCAAGGTTGACCGCAGCCCGAAAGGGATTGTGTATATGAGCGCCGAAGAAGAGGAAGACAAAATGGTAGCGCAGGCCAATGCCCGTTTGGACGAAAACGGCGAATTTACTGACGAGCGGATTAAGTGCCGTTTCGAAGCGGACTATCCGGTTGTGAGTAAAGATGAAGTGCATTTGATGGACATTGCTCCGAATCAGATAGCATCAGTGGCAGCTTCGCTCATTCCGTTTTTGGAACACGACGACGCCAACCGCGCCTTGATGGGGTCGAACATGATGCGGCAAGCCGTTCCGCTGGTGCGCCCGGAAGTGCCGATTGTAGGTACCGGTCTGGAAAGCTATGTGGCGCGCGACAGCCGCTCGCAAATCACCGCCGAAAAGAAAGGCGATGTAGTATATGTGGATGCGAACGAAATCCACATTAAATATGAACGCAGTGACGTTGACCGTCATACCAGTTTCGACAGCGATGTAACCATCTATAAACTGCCAATTTATCGCAAAACCAACCAGAATACAAGCATCCACCTGCGGCCGATTGTCCGCAAGGGCGACAAAGTAACGCCCGGCCAGATTCTGACCGACGGCTACGGTACGCAAAACGGAGAACTGGCATTGGGCGCAAACCTGAAAGTGGCGTTTATGCCATGGAAAGGCTACAATTTTGAAGATGCTATTGTGCTTTCGGAACGCCTGGTGCGCGAAGATGTATTTACCTCCATTCATGTAGATGAATACATCATGGAAGTGCGCGACACCAAACGCGGGCTGGAAGAATTGACCAACGATATTCCGAACGTAAGCGAAGAAGCGACTAAAAATCTGGATGAAAACGGTATCATCCGCATCGGCGCGAATGTAGAGCCGGGCGACATCCTGATTGGGAAGATTACGCCGAAAGGCGAAAGCGACCCCTCACCCGAAGAAAAACTGTTGCGTGCGATTTTCGGCGACAAGGCCGGCGATGTCAAAGATGCGTCGTTGCGTGCGACGCCATCGCTGTATGGAACGATTATTGAAAAACGGCTGTTCTCGAAAGTCTCGAAAGAAAGTGGCAAAAAAGGCAAGCAAGCAAGCAAAATGCAAATGCAGAAGGTCGATGACGATTTCGATAAAAAAGCGAAAGTACTCAAGGAAAAGCTGGTCGAAAAATTAATTAAGCTGCTGGAAAATAAAACCGCCCAATCCGTTGCCGACATCTACGGGATGGAAATTCTCGGAAAGGGCGCGAAGTTTTCTCAAAAGGCCTTAAATAATATCGACTACGAAAACGTCAATCCCAACAAGTGGACAAACGATAAGGAATGCAATACGGTGATTAAAAAAATCATCAACAACTACCTGATTCGCTATAAGGAATACGACGCCGAAGTAAAACGTATCAAATACAACCTGACGATTGGCGACGAGTTACCCGCCGGTATTGTACAGTTGGCGAAAGTTTATATCGCTAAAAAACGCAAAATCAAAGTGGGCGATAAGATGGCCGGACGCCACGGGAACAAAGGGATTGTCGCGCGTGTAGTGCGCGACGAAGACATGCCGTTCCTCGAAGACGGTTCGATTGTCGATATCGTTCTGAACCCCCTGGGCGTGCCTTCACGTATGAACCTGGGGCAAATTTACGAAACCGTATTGGGCTGGGCCGGTAAAGAACTTGGCTTAAAGTTCAGCACGCCTATCTTCGACGGCGCCACACTTGACCAAATCACGGAATACACCGAAAAAGCCGGCATCCCGACTTTCGGACGCACCTTCCTGCGCGACGGCGGCACGGGCGAACTGTTCGACCAGCCGGCCACCGTCGGGATGATTTATATGTTGAAACTCGGACACATGGTGGACGACAAGATGCACGCACGTTCTATCGGTCCCTATTCGCTGATTACACAACAGCCGCTGGGCGGCAAGGCGCAGTTCGGCGGCCAACGCTTCGGGGAAATGGAAGTGTGGGCACTCGAAGCATTCGGCGCCGCCAACATCCTGCAGGAAATCCTGACGGTGAAATCCGACGATGTCAATGGCCGCGCCCGCGCTTACGAATCCGTAGTAAAAGGAGAGCCTATGCCCGCGCCGGGTATTCCCGAAGCTCTGAACGTAATCCTCCATGAATTGCGTGGCTTGGGATTGAGCATCCGCCTTGATTGACAGATTCCGAAAGGAGAAGTAAAATAAACGCTAAGAATCAATAATTAAATAGTCAAAAACATGGCTGTAAAGAAAGATAACAAGCAAAAAAGTAATTTTAATAAGATAACCATCGGACTGGCTGCACCCGAAGAAATCCTGGAACATTCGAGCGGTGAAGTGCTGAAGCCCGAAACGATTAATTACCGTACCTACAAGCCGGAACGCGACGGTCTGTTTTGCGAACGCATTTTCGGGCCGTCGAAAGACTACGAATGCCACTGCGGGAAGTACAAACGCATCCGCTACCGCGGGATTGTGTGCGACCGTTGCGGGGTCGAGGTTACGGAAAAGAAGGTACGCCGCGAACGCATGGGGCATATCACCCTCGTGGTGCCGGTGGCGCATATCTGGTATTTCCGCTCCACACCGAATAAAATCGGCTATTTGTTGGGTATCCCGGCAAAACGGCTGGAAGCGATCGTATATTACGAACGCTACATTGTCGTGCAGCCCGGTATCGCAGCGAAAGACGGCGTCAATGTCAACGATTTTCTGTCGGAAGACGAATACCTGCACATCCTGGATTTGTTGCCCAAAGACAACCAGTTGCTGGACGATGACGACCCCAACAAGTTCATTGCCGGCATGGGCGCCGAAATCCTGTTGAAGATGCTCATGCGGCTGAATCTGGATGAGCTTTCCTACGACTTGCGCCACAAAGCCGACACCGAAACGTCGCAGCAACGCAGAGAAGACGCATTGAAACGCCTGAGCGTCGTAGAAGCGTTCCGCGAATCGAAAGACATTAACAATCCCGCATGGATGATCCTCAAAGTGATTCCGGTTACCCCGCCGGAATTGCGGCCGTTGGTGCCGCTCGATGGCGGCCGGTTTGCTACCTCCGACCTGAACGACCTCTACCGGCGCGTAATCATCCGCAACAACCGCTTGAAACGCTTGATGGAAATCAAAGCGCCCGAAGTGATTCTGCGCAACGAAAAACGCATGTTGCAGGAAGCTGTTGACTCGCTGCTCGACAATTCGCGCAAATCCAATGCCGTGAAAACCGACTCAAACCGCTCCTTAAAATCACTGTCCGACAGTTTGAAGGGCAAGCAGGGGCGGTTTCGTCAGAATTTGCTTGGAAAACGGGTCGATTACTCGGCGCGATCGGTGATTGTCGTCGGGCCGGAACTGAAAATGCACGAATGCGGCTTGCCGAAAGACATGGCCGCTGAACTCTACAAACCCTTTGTTATCCGTAAGCTCATCGAACGAGGCATCGTGAAAACGGTGAAATCGGCAAAGAAAATAGTTGACCGTAAAGACGCCGTGGTGTGGGATATTTTGGAGAATGTGATGAAAGGGCATCCTGTGCTGCTCAACCGTGCGCCTACGCTGCACCGGTTAGGGATTCAGGCATTCCAGCCCAAGCTCATTGAAGGGAAAGCCATCCAGCTGCACCCCCTGTCGTGTACGGCCTTCAACGCCGACTTCGACGGCGACCAGATGGCCGTGCATCTTCCGTTGGGAAACGCCGCAATCCTCGAAGCGCAATTACTGATGCTCGGCTCGCACAATATCCTGAACCCCGCGAACGGCGCCCCTATCACAGTTCCGTCGCAGGACATGGTGTTGGGCTTGTATTATATTACCAAAACGCTGAAAGGCGCGAAAGGCGAAGGCACCACGTTCTACGGGCCGGAAGAAGTCATCATCGCCTACAACGAAAAAGCAGTAGATTTGCACGCCATTATCAAAGTGCGTATCGGCCTCTGGCAGCCCGACGGCACTTATAAATATGAAATCATCGAAACCAGCGTCGGCCGGATACTGTTTAACCAGGTGGTGCCGGAGGAAGCCGGTTATATTAACGAAGTGCTGACGAAAAAATCACTGCGCGACATCATCGGCAAAGTCCTGAAAACATCCGGCGTAGCAGTTACGTCACAATTCCTGGACGACATCAAAGACATGGGGTACCAGATGGCCTTCAAAGGTGGCTTGTCGTTCAATTTAAGTGATGTGATCGTCCCGAAAGAAAAAGAAAAATTAGTCAGTGAAGGATATGCGTCGGTGGCAGAGGTGATGAATAACTATAACATGGGATTCATTACCAACAACGAACGCTATAACCAGATTATTGATATCTGGACGCACACGAACGCCCGACTGACGCAAACGGTGATGAAACAACTCTCGTCCGACAAGCAGGGATTCAACTCCGTGTTTATGATGCTCGACTCTGGCGCCCGCGGTTCGAAAGAGCAAATTCGCCAGCTGACCGGTATGCGCGGGCTGATGGCCAAGCCGCAGAAATCGGGCGCGGCCAGCGCAGAAATCATTGAAAACCCCATTCTGTCGAACTTCCAGGAAGGGCTGTCGGTGTTGGAATATTTTATTTCGACCCACGGCGCCCGGAAAGGGTTAGCCGATACGGCGCTGAAAACCGCCGACGCCGGATACCTCACCCGCCGCCTGGTGGACGTTTCGCAGGATGTGATTATTAACGAGGACGACTGCGGCACGCTGCGCGGACTCATGGCATCGGCCATCAAGAACAACGATGAAGTGGTGGAATCGCTGTATGACCGTATTCTGGGGCGTACAAGCGTCCACGACATCTACCACCCGAACACCGGCAAGCTGATTGTGGCCTCCGGCGAAGAGTTGACCGAAAGCATTGCCAAAACCATTGAAGAGTCGCCCATTGAACAGGTAGAAATCCGTTCGGTGCTGACCTGCGAATCGAAAAAGGGCGTATGCGCCAAATGCTACGGGCGCAACCTCGCCACCGGCCGTATGATAGAACGCGGCGAAGCGGTTGGCGTCATCGCCGCACAGTCGATCGGCGAACCGGGGACACAGCTCACCCTGCGTACGTTCCACGTCGGCGGTACGGCATCGAGTATTGCGTCGGACAACAAGGTGGTTGCCCGGTACGACGGCCGGCTGGAAATCGACGAACTGCGCACGGTCGATAAAGTATCCGAAGACGGCTCGAAAGTCGAGATTGTTATCGGACGCTTGGCCGAAATGCGCATCATCGACAAAAATACCGACATCACGCTCTACCACCACGCCATTCCCTACGGGGCGCAGTTGTTCCTGAAAAACGGGGAAGATGTAAAGAAAGGAGACCTGATATGCGAATGGGACCCGTACAACGCCGTGATTATTTCGGAATTGTCGGGTAAGATTGCATTCGATAGCGTCGTGGAAGGCATTACATTCCGTGAAGAAGCCGACGAACAGACCGGCTACCGCGAAAAGGTGATCATCGAATCGCGCGACAAATCGCGGAACCCGACCGTACGTATCCTCGACGGCAATGAGAAAGAAATCAAACAGTACAACTTGCCGGTCGGCGCCCATATTATGGTTAACGAAGGCCAGCCGGTTAATGCGGGCGAGATCCTGGTGAAAATCCCGCGCGCTATCGGTAAATCGGGCGACATCACGGGCGGCCTGCCCCGCGTAACCGAGCTCTTTGAAGCTCGTAACCCGTCGAACCCGGCTGTTGTCTCCGAAATCGACGGCGAAGTGATTATGGGGAAAATCAAACGCGGAAACCGCGAAATCATTGTGCATTCAAAATTAGGCGAAGAAAAGAAATACCTCGTCCCGCTGTCCAAGCAGATATTAGTGCAGGAAAACGACTACGTTCGCGCCGGCACCCCGCTGTCCGACGGCGCCATCACCCCGCTCGACATCCTGCATATTCAAGGGCCGACGCGCGTGCAGGAATATATCGTCAATGAAATTCAGGAAGTATATCGGTTGCAGGGCGTGAAAATTAACGACAAGCATTTTGAAATTATCGTCCGTCAGATGATGCGCAAGGTCGAAATCGTCGAACCCGGCGATACCCGCTTCCTGGCAGGGCAATTAGTGGACAAGTGGGAGTTTATGAACGAGAACGACTCGCTGTACGATAAAAAAGTGGTGCAAGACCCCGGCAGTTCGACGACCCTGAAGGCCGGTCAGATGGTTACGGCACGGAAACTGCGTGACGAAAACTCAATCCTCAAACGGAAAGACCTGACGCTGATCGTTGCGCGTGATGCCATCGCCGCAACGTCCGACCAGATATTGCAGGGGATTACGCGGGCGGCCTTGCGAACAAACAGCTTTATGTCGGCCGCCTCGTTCCAGGAAACAACCAAAGTCCTTAGCGACGCCGCCATCCACGGCAAGGAAGACACGCTCGAGGGACTCAAGGAGAATGTCATTTGCGGCCATCTCATCCCCGCCGGCACGGGTATGCGACACCTCGATAAAATCGTAGTCGCCAGCATGGACGACTACGAGCGCATGAAGCGGAACGCAGAGAAAGAAAAATAAAAATAAGCGCGCGTTTATCATACGCTCCTTTTTGTGTTTATAATATGGAAGAGACCCCGGGTCGAACGATCCGGGGTTTTCTTTTTCAGCTAAGAAAGAATGCACTCGGTGGCTTCAACGAAACAGCCCGAACAATGCCGAACCGCTGCCGCTCATGGCGGCATAGACGGCGCCGGCGTCATAGAGTTGCTCTTTGAGCGAGGCCAGGATGGGGTACTGTGCAAAGACAGACTGCTCGAAATCGTTTACGAGGCAATCTTTCCATGTTTCGACAGGCTGCGCCAGCAAGTCGGTCAGCGGATGCGCCGGCAACTGCGCAGTAACGGCGCCATAGGCGGCAGCCGTAGAAACCGATACCGGCGCGAAGAGCAATACAATACGGTAATCGCTGAGTTGCGGGACGGGAAAGTCTGTCAGTATTTCGCCGCGACCGGTAGCGAGCATCGGGCGGTTGTGGAGGAAAAAGGCGCAGTCGCTGCCCAATTGTACGGCATACTGCCAAAGCTGCGCAGGCGATAAACCCAGCGCAAAGAACTCGTTCAGCAATTGCAGCATGGCCGTTGCGTCCGACGAGCCGCCGCCCAACCCTGCGCCGGCAGGGATAACCTTATGCAGATAGACGGCGAGAGGCGGCAAGTCGAACGTCGCCTGCAACAGGCGGTAGGCTTTTACGCATAAATTCGACTCCACATCGCCCTCGACCGGCAGCCCCGACAAGTGAAAGGAGAACGCCTCCGAAGCGGTTATCTCCAGCACATCGCAGAGCGCAACCGGGCACAACAGGGTTTCGATTTCATGGAACCCGTCCTCGCGTCGGGATTTTACCGATAAGCCGATGTTGATTTTAGCCGGCGGAAAGCAGATCATTATTTATCCGCACTTAGAGTCGCCGCAATGCCGGCAGGTGAGGCAGCCTTCCTGATAAACGAGCGCTTCGTGGCCGCATTTGGCACAGGTTTTAGATACGGTGGTGCCGTTGGGAATGTAGCGTTTGAGGGCGCGCTCCACCCCGTTTTTCCAGGTATTGATAGAGGCGCTGTCCAATTCCAGTCCCTGTATGAGATTGACGACATCGACTATCGGCATATTGTTGCGCAGGACGCCCGAAATGAGCTTGGCGTAATTCCAGAACTCCTTATTAAACATGTGCGAAATGCCCCCGACCACATTCGGGTAGCCGTAGCGGTCGATATACCGGAAATCGTACCGCGACTTCCCTGCTCCGTCCTTCACTTTCACAATTTCGCCCATCGTTACGGCCTTGGGAATCATGCGCACGTCCTCATCCACTAAACCGGTAAAGATTTCATACGGCTTGCCTTTGTACATCCCCACTAAAGCAATCCACTGCTCCCGGCCATTCTGGAAACGGACGACTTCCGCCTTGAGCACATCGGGGCGCTTAACGGGCATCATCGCCTCATCCTTCTTCGGGTCGTTATTAATCAGCACCCCGCCGCGCGACCCGTCGCGATATACCGTGATACCTTTGCAACCACTCTCCCACGCCGCTTTATAAACGTCGGCCACGGCGCTTTCGCTGATATTGGCCGGCAAATTCACCGTTACGCTGATAGAATGATCGACCCATTTCTGCATCCGTCCCTGCATTTTCACCTTCGCGACCCAGTCGATTTCATTCGCCGACGCCTTACGATACGGCGACTGCTCGACCAACTTCTTCTGTTCGGCTTCGGTGCAGGCTTCTACTTCGGCCATGTTATAACCGTTGATTTCGCACCACGTGCGGAACTTGTAATGGCAGACGCTGTACTCTTCCCACGCGTCGCCCTGCTCGTCGATGCTCGTGATTTTGGCGTTCCTGTCGTTCGGGTTCACCTTACGGCGACGGCGATACATGGGCGCGAAAACCGGTTCGATACCCGACGTGGTTTGCGTCATCATACTCACCGTGCCTGTGGGCGCAATGGTGAGCATGGAGATGTTACGCCGGCCATGCAGCGCCATCTCGTCATAGAGCGCCGCGTCAGCGGCACGCAGACGGTTAATCATCGGATTTTGCTCTTCGCGACGGGCATCATATATCAAAAAAGCGCCGCGTTCTTTGGCCAGCACAACCGAGGCACGATAGGCCTCGAGCGCCAGCATCCGCTGGATGTCTTCGGCAAAGTCAATCGACTCGTCGGAGCCGTAGATGAGACCGAGCGCCGCCAGCATATCGCCTTCGGCGGTGATGCCAAGCCCCGTACGACGCCCATTGAGCGCCTTTTCTTTAATATTCATCCACAACTCCCGCTCGACGCGCTTAACTTCCCCGTCTTCGGGGTCGCGGTCAATCTTGGCAAGGATCGAATCTATCTTCTCAAGCTCCAGATCTATCAAATCATCCATCAAACGCATGGCGATAGCGACATGCTTTTTAAAGAGATTCTTATTGAATACCGCCGCAGGCGTAAACGGATTGTCCACATAAGAATACAGATTGATGGCCATCAAGCGGCAGCTGTCGTAAGGACAGAGCGGAATCTCGCCGCAGGGATTGGTACTTACGGTACTGAAGCCGAGCTCGGCGTAGCAGTCGGCGATGGACTCGCCGATAATCGTATCCCAAAACAAAATGCCCGGCTCAGCCGACTTCCAGGCATTATGAATTATCTTCTTCCAAAGCGCCGCGGCATCAATTTCGCGCGTGTTCTTTATCGCCTCCGGCGCGGCATCGACAGGGAACTGCACGCGGTAAGGCGCTCCGGCGATAGCCGCTTTCATAAATTCATCATCAATCTTCACCGAGACATTGGCGCCGGTAACCCTCCCCTGCTCCATTTTGGCGTCAATAAACTGCTCGGCATCGGGGTGGCGGATGGAAATGGTGAGCATCAGGGCGCCGCGCCGCCCGTCCTGAGCCACTTCGCGCGTGGAATTGGAGTACCGCTCCATGAACGGAACGATGCCGGTCGAGGTCAGGGCGCTGTTTTCGACGGCGCTGCCCGAAGGGCGGATGTGCGAGAGGTCATGCCCGACGCCGCCGCGCCGCTTCATCAACTGTACCTGCTCTTCGTCGATACGGATAATGCCGCCGTAGGAATCGGCGGGGTTTGTACGGCCGATGACAAAGCAGTTGGACAGGGATACGATTTGATGATTGTTACCGATGCCGGCCATCGGGCCGCCCTGGGGAACGATATACCGAAATTTGCGCAGCAGCTCGAAGATGGTATTTTTGTTGAGAGGATTGGGATACTTCTGCTCGATACGGGCGAACTCGCCGGCCATGCGGTGGTGCATGTCATCGGGCGTTCGCTCGTAGATGTGGCCGTCGGAATCCTTCATGGCGTACTTGTTTATCCAGACATCGGCGGCGAGGCGGTCGCCGTTAAAGTATTCCTGCGCAGCACGCAGCACGTCGTCATACTGATAGCCTTTGGCATCGCTGCCGGTGGCGGCAGAAGCCGCTGTTTTTTGCTTTTTTATATCGGTCATTTTCCGTATAATTTATAAAATATAAAGTAATTAGTCCCTCACGGGCGGATCGTCGTCCGGCCCTTCGGGAGGGTTCGCGAAGTTACAACAAACGCTTCTGTTTTGAGACACCTCCGGCGCGTTACTTATTAACGGGTAATTAACAAACACGGCGGGATGCGAGTTGTAACAAGCGATTTCGATTTTTCAACAATCGATTGTGGAAAAGTTATTGCCATCTAGAGCAGATGAGAGACGGAACAGAGACGGAACAGAGACGGAACAGAGACGATAGACAAAAAAAGGGGCGAACACATCGGTTCGCCCCTATGTTTTTGTCTATTGTCTCAAAGTCTAAAAGTCTATGTTCTCAACTCTCAACTTCGTAATGCGTAATGCGTAATGCGTAACTGTGCGGCTCCTCTCCCTACACGAGCAGCAGGTCGGCGGTAGAGACGGGCATCGAGAAGGTCATCTGCTGGCCATAGCGCGGCTCGTCGTCAACATGCTTAAGGAAGGCCGCCATGGCGAGAAAATGCTTGCCTCGAGAGCCTTCGGGCATCCGAATATTCGTATGCAGACGCGAGGTGAGCTGACGGACGACTTCGGTTCGCCCATCGACAGCGATAATCACAATCTGCGCCTGACGCACGCCCTTTGGCCAGCCATGCAGCACGGGACCGGCATTTTCGTCGAGCGCCTGGTCAATAACCACGTGCACGTAATCCATATTGATTATCTTCACCTTAATTTCCGGCACAAGGTCGGTTGCCTTGTGGCGCGCGCGGAACCCGCTCGTATCGCCGGGGGCAAAAAAACCAAGCCGGTGCACGTCGTCGAGGGTCAAAACGCCGGCGTAATATTCGTTTATCGCCCATGCTTTCACCTGCGTGAGGCATAACCCGATGGTTGTCTTAAGCAAACTGTTGCGCATGAGCCGGTCGGTTGACGAGCCGTCGCTGGTACGGCATTTCCGTATCCGCGCATCAAGTTCATTGCGGTTGGCCAGCAGCGTATTGTAGAGGGTCATCGGGACGCTCCAGGGCGTTAAGTTCTGGCCAAGGATGGTAACGAGGTTGTCGAGACTGGCAAACTGGTCGCCTATTTTTCCGTGCCAGCGGCGGATATTGTCCAGCACGACGAGCGGAATATCATTATATGTAACTACGCCCAGCGCCATGGCGAGGGTCAGGCCGCTGCCGACGTCGGGGAATATTTCCCAGCCGCTCACCGCGTTATATAATACGCTTACCAGGCCGATTCCCAGACCGGCCATCATCATAAAAAGGGATACTGTTTTTTTCATTGCTTTTAAAATTTAAAAATTAATATTTATGTAAAATTATGATTCGAATGCAAAGATAAAAAAAATGTATGACATTTTGAAAAAATCTCGCGCGAGATAAAAATAATCTCGCGCGAGATAAAAATAATCTCGCGCGAGATAAAAATAATCTCGCGCGAGATAAAAAAAATCTCGCGCGAGATAAAAATAATCTCGCGCGAGATAAAAATAATCTCGCGCGAGATAAAAATAATCTCGCGCGAGATAAAAATAATCTCGCGCGAGA
>JAISXF010000105.1 GCA_031270845.1 Prevotellaceae bacterium | reverse complement strand
TCGGGGCTTCCCAAAAACTTTTTGGGAGCTCCCGAAAACATTTCGGGAGCTCCCGAAAACTTTTTGGGAGCTCCCGAAATCTTTTCGGGAGCTCCCGAAAAGATTTTGGGGCTTCCCGTGTGAAAGAAAAATGTCCTCATTATTTTTTCCGTTAGGGAGGCAAAGGTAGTGTTTTTTTTAAATTACGAATTACGAATTACGAATTACGCCGGTTAATGGTTAATGTCCGTAATTCGTAATTTATCCGGCGTAAGCCGTCTATGCTCTATTGTCTATTGTCTATGTTCTTTCGTCTATTGTCTATGTTCTTTCGTAATTAAAAAAAAAGACTACCTTTGTCGCCTGAAATTAAAAATAGAGTAAAAAAGATATGTCAGAACCCTTATTTTCCGAATTTCCACCCGTCTCCACAGAGCAGTGGGAGACGGTGATTCAAAAAGATTTGAAAGGCGCAGATTATGCAAAGAAATTAATCTGGAAAACCCCCGAAGGTATTCCCGTGCGCCCCTATTACCGTGCCGAAGATTTGCCCAAAAAGGCGCCGGTACAATCCTCCAAAGAAAATAACAATTGGTTGATACGTCAGGACTTTGACGCCCGTCAGGATTTGGCGGAAGCCAATCGCGACGCGCTCGAAGCCCTCAACAGAGGCGTGGAATCCATCGGTTTCCTGATTCCGCCGGAAGGCTTGGGCGAGCAGGAACTCATTGCGTTAACGAAAGGGATTGTGTGGGAAGCGACCGAAGTAAATTTTACCGGCGGCGCCCGCGCCAACCCCTGGTTTATTCGGCAGATTGACCGGCAAAACCGCGCCATCGGGGACGACGTGCGCGGGTCGGTCGATTTCGACCCGTTGCGCCAGTTGAGCTGCCATGGTCGTTTTTGCGACGACGAAGAGAGCTCCTTCTCCCGTCTCCGAGCCGCCGTGGAAGCATCGCGGAATATGCCATTCTTTTGTTCGATAGGCGTCGGAGCGTTGATTTTCCATCAGGCCGGCTCGACGATTGTGCAGGAACTGGCCTTCGGGCTGGCCATGGCCAGCGAATACCTGCACCGCGTGCCTGATGCTAACTGCGATGTCGATGAGGTGGCGCAAGGGATGAAATTTACCTTTGCCGTCGGCGCCAGTTATTTTATGGAAATCGCCAAATTCCGCGCCGCACGCCTGTTGTGGGCGAATCTCGTCAGAGCTTACGGAGCCGAAGACATTGATTCGGAAACGATGGTCATTCACGCCGTAACTTCGACGTGGAACCAAACCGTGTACGACCCGAACGTCAATATGCTACGCGCGACGACCGAAGCCATGAGCGCCACGCTCGCCGGGGTCGATAGCCTCGAAGTGCTGCCCTTCGACCGGCCGATACGCAAGCCGTCGGCGTTTTCGAACCGTATCGCCCGCAATACGCAGGTTCTTTTAAAGGAAGAATCGTATTTCGACCGCGTCGTTGACCCCGCTGCGGGCTCGTACTTTATCGAATCGCTGACCGCCTCCATTGCCGAAGAGGCGTGGAAGCTGTTTAAACAGGTCGAAGAGAAGGGCGGCTATCTGGCGGCCTTCAAAGCCGGCTTTATTCAGGAACAGGTGAAGGCGTCGGCACAAAAGCGCGATGCCAATATTGCGACGCGGCGGCAAATTCTGTTAGGGACGAATCAGTATCCGAACTTTTTGGAAACCGCCGGCGACGAGGTAACCGAAGCCACCGTAACCCGCGCTCCGGGCGCAAGGCCTATAATGATAAACGATATGGGAGATGTCTTCGATGCCGAGCCGACAGTCGAACCCATCGAAGCCTACCGCGGCGCGCAGGCGTTTGAAGCCCTGCGGTTCGCAACCGACCGAAGCGGCCGGCAACCGACGGTATTTATGCTCACTTTTGGCAACCTTGCCATGTGCCGCGCACGGGCGCAGTTTGCCTGCAATTTCTTTGCCTGCGCAGGGTTTAAGGTCGTCGATAATAACCGTTTTGAGACGATAGAAGAAGGGGTGGAAGCGGCGCTGGCCTCCGATGCCCGGATTGTCGTCGCCTGTGCAGCCGATGACGACTACGCCGACGCGGCGCCGCAAATTGCCCGGCTCGTGGGCGAGAGCGCCCTTGTTGTTGTCGCCGGCGACCCCGCCAGCCGTCCCGAGCTGGAAGCCAAAGGCATCAATAGATTTATCAATGTGAAAAGCAATGTCCTCGAAACGCTGCGCGCCTATCAGCAGGCGCTGGGGATAGCTTAATGGCGGCACTCCTTATATATATATATACAATAATCGCTTAAATTAAATAATATGCGTCCTACATTTAAAGACTTAACCGCTGTCGCTGCTATCGACAGCGACCCCACACGCACGAGATGGAACACGCCGGAGCAAATCGAAGTGAAAAACCTTTACAGCGCCGCCGACCTCGAAGGCATGGAGCATTTGAACTATGCCGCCGGCCTGCCGCCGTTCCTGCGCGGGCCGTACAGTACGATGTACGTGATGAGCCCCTGGACGGTGCGCCAGTACGCCGGCTTTTCGACGGCCGAAGAGTCGAATGCCTTTTACCGCCGTAACCTCGCGGCCGGGCAGAAAGGGCTTTCGGTGGCGTTCGACCTGGCCACGCACCGCGGCTACGATGCCGACCACCCCCGCGTGGTGGGCGATGTGGGCAAGGCCGGCGTGAGCATTTGCAGTGTTGAAGACATGAAAGTGCTCTTTGACCAAATCCCGCTGAACAAAATGTCTGTGTCGATGACCATGAACGGCGCGGTGTTGCCCGTGCTGGCGTTCTACATCGTCGCCGGACTGGAGCAGGGCGCGTCGCTGGCCGAATTGAGCGGCACGATACAGAACGACATCCTCAAAGAATTTATGGTACGCAACACCTACATCTACCCGCCCGACTTTTCGATGCGTATTATCGGCGATATCTTTGCCTATACGGCGAAGAATATGCCGAAGTTCAACTCCATATCCATCTCCGGCTATCACATGCAGGAAGCCGGCGCGACGTGCGACATCGAAATGGCTTACACGCTGGCCGACGGACTGGAGTATCTCCGCACCGGCATCAAGGCCGGCATGAATGTCGATCAGTTTGCCCCGCGCCTCTCGTTCTTTTGGGCTATCGGGATGAACCACTTTATGGAAATTGCCAAGATGCGCGCCGCACGTATGCTGTGGGCGAAGATAGTTAAGCAGTTTGACCCGCAAAACCCCAAATCGCTTTCGCTGCGCACGCACTCGCAAACATCGGGCTGGAGTTTGACGGAGCAGGATCCGTTTAACAACGTAGCGCGTACCTGCATCGAAGCCATGGCTGCGGCGTTGGGGCATACGCAGTCGCTCCATACCAATGCGCTGGACGAGGCCATTGCGCTGCCTACCGACTTCTCGGCGCGTATCGCCCGCAATACGCAAATTTATATTCAGGAAGAGACGCATATTACCAAGTCGCTTGATCCGTGGGCCGGCTCGTACTACGTGGAAAAATTGACGCATGACATAGCGCACCGGGCATGGGAGCATATTGAGGAAGTAGAAAAATTAGGCGGCATGGCCAAAGCCATTGAAACCGGCATTCCGAAACTGCGCATCGAGGAAGCGGCTGCCCGCAAGCAGGCGCGTATTGACTCGAAGGCCGATACGATTGTCGGTCTCAACAAGTACCGCCTCGAAAAGGAAGACCCGATTGACATCCTCGATGTGGATAATACGAAAGTGCGGCAGTCGCAAATCGAACGCCTTACGCAACTCCGCGCCTCCCGCGACGAGGCAAAGGTGAAAGCCACGCTGGAGGCTATCACCGACGCCGCGCATCACCAGTCGGGGAACCTCCTCGAGCTGGCTATCGAAGCGGCCAAAGCACGCGCGTCGCTGGGCGAAATCTCCGATGCGTGTGAAAAAATAGCCGGACGTTATAAAGCTACTATCCGTATGAATACAGGTGTTTACTCCGCAGAAGCGCAAAGCAATAATGATTTTCAAAGGGCGAAACAGCTGGTGGCTGAGTTTGCCAAAAAAGAAGGCCGTCAGCCCCGTGTGATGATTGCCAAACTCGGGCAGGACGGCCACGACCGGGGCGCCAAAGTGGTCGCCACGGGCTATGCCGACGTCGGCTTCGACGTGGACATGGGGCCTCTCTTTCAGACGCCGGCCGAAGCCGCCAAACAGGCGGTGGAGAATGACGTCCACGTGGTGGGCGTATCCTCGCTGGCCGCAGGACACAAGACGCTGGTGCCGCAAATCATTGACGAGTTGAAAAAACTCGGACGGGAAGACATTTTAGTTGTTGTCGGAGGCGTAATCCCTGCGCAGGACTATGAAGCGCTTTACAACGCCGGCGCCGCCGCCATCTTCGGCCCCGGCACACCGGTGGCGTTAGCCTCCGTAAAAATGCTTGAACTGATGCTGATGCGGTATTTCCCCTCAAAATAAATTAGGAAAACACGCAAGCCCGTATCTTTCGATGGGGTCATAAGACGCCTGTCTATGATACGGATGAAGTGTATTTATTATATCTGTTAAAATATTTTTTAGAAAAAAACTTCCTATCTTTGCGTCCGAATGAAAGAGGTTTTCAAATATATTTGCACCGGCCTCATGCTGGTGGCCTATACGGTAAGCATTGCAGGTGTTGGCGTGCATCAATGCCGCTGTGCCGACAGCCGACAGGAGGTACTCACCTCCGGCATCTGCCGCTGTAGCGGATGCGCCTCCACAACCGAACACAAAGACCCTTCCTGCCACACCCCCGACGGGGCGACGCCCGCCGAAACCGGCTGCTGTCATGCCCCACAGCCGGCGGCATCGACCTGTCCGGCCAGCGACGCCACCGGCCGCTGCTGCACGACGCTCGTCAAAGCCCTGCATACCGACCATGATATTACACCGTCGTTCCTTAAAATGCTGGCCGACGGCTTCGGGCTGGGCGTGGCGGTAGAGCCGGCATTGACCGTCGCCGGCGGTTTCGTGCCGCTTTCTGAAAGCCTTCCGGACAAAGCACCCCCTCTGTTTGGCGACACGCCGGCATGGCTGGCCTTCGTCGCACAATGGCGTTTATGATGATATAATAAAAGCGGACGCAAAGCGCCTGTAGCGCCCGTCCGGATGTTCCGTTCTCCAAACTTTTATTATATACAATTAAACCAATCAAAAATGAAAATAATACTCCTGTTACTGATAAGTTTTATCCCCGCCTGCACGCTATCAGCGCAGATGGTTCGCGGTATCGTGTGGGGCGTTTCCCCGAAGGGGGAAAAAACACCCTTAGCCTATTCGTCCGTGCACTGGCACGGGACGCCCGCAGCCGTTGTAGCCGACAGCAACGGGCGGTTTTCAATCCCCCCGCCGGCGACATGGCCGGCTACCCTGATGGCTTCGTTTGTCGGCTACGGCAGCGACATGCGCGAGATACCGAACGAGAGCGTATTCGCAGAACTGTTTTTACACGAAGGCGCTACGCTCGACGAAATCCGGATTACCGGACGGCAGGCCGGCCTCTATAATTCCCGCCTGACACAGCTGAAAACCGAAGTTATCACCGCAGCCGGACTGCAGAAAATGGCCTGCTGCAATATCGGCGAGAGCTTCGAGAACTCGGCAAGCATCAGTGTCGGCTACAGCGATGCGGTGAGCGGCGCACGGCAAATCCGGCTGCTTGGCCTTTCGGGTATCTATGCCCAAATGCTCGAAGAGAACCGCCCCGACATGCGCGGACTGGCGACGCCATTCGGCTTAAGCTTTACGCCCGGCCCGTGGCTCGAGAGCATTCAGGTGGCCAAGGGTATCGGCTCCGTGCTGCAAGGCTATGAAAACATTACCGGCCAAATCAACCTCGAATACCGCAAACCGGCGACACCCGAACCGCTCTTCCTCAACCTCTACCTCGACCGCTTCGGGCGAACGGAAGCCAACGCCGCCTCGTCGCTGCAACTCTCCGAGAGGCTCTTTACTTCCCTGCTCGCACACGCTTCCATTGACCCGATGAAAGTGGACAACAACCACGACGGCTTTATGGACGAGCCGGTGAAACAGCAAATCAACCTCGCCAACCGCTGGCTGTATATGGCCCCCAACGGCACCGCGCTCCGCTTCGGCATAAAAGGACTGTACGAAAAACGCGACGGCGGAGCGCTGGATTTCGACGCCTCCCGCCCGCGCGATACGGTACAGTACGGTACAGGCATCGAAAACACACATATCAACGCCTACGTAAAAGCAGGCATCCCGATAGCCGATACCGTTACGAATATCGCCTTTATCGCCGATTATACATTCCATGACATAAAGTCGTTTTTCGGGCTGAAGGCCTTCGACGGGACAGAACATACGGCGAACTTCAACGTCCTGTTCCAATCGAAGTCAGGCCGGCATCACGACTATATGCTGGGCGCCGGTATCCGCTGGGACAGCTACCGGCAAGGCCTGCGCGACGTGTGGTTTCCCGCCTCTGGAACAGGGCGGCAGGAACAGTATATCGACCTCGACCGCGACGAAACAGTGGGCGGCCTGTTTGGCGAATATACCTTCTCCCATGCCGACCGCTTCTGGTTCGTCGCCGGCCTGCGAGCCGACTACCACTCGCTTTACCAGTGGCTCATTACTCCCCGTGCGACACTGAAATATAATATCACCGGAGACCTTATTCTGCGGGCTTCGGCCGGACGCGGCTTCCGAACGGCCAACGTCGTTACCGACAATATCGGTATCCTCGCCACCGGACGGCAAATCGTAATCGACGAGCTGCCCGTCATCGAAGACGCATGGACGTATGGCAGCAGTGTGGCGTGGTACTTCCCGCTCTTCCACGACGACCGCGCTTCGCTGGTATTAGACTTCTTTCGCACGCAGTTCACTAATCAGGTTATCGTCGATCAGGAAGACGACCTCGCCCGCGTGCATATCTACAACCTCAACGGGCCGTCGTTTTCCAATACGTATCAGATTGATTTCAGCGTAATGCCCGCCGAACGCTTTTCGATAATGGCCACCTTCCGCTATACCGATGCGCAAACCGCCTACCGCAACCGCCCCGCGCGTGAACGACCGCTCAACGACCGCTTCAAAGCAGTCCTCAACCTGCAATATGCCACCCGGATGAACATCTGGACATTCGACTTTACCGCCCAGCTCAACGGCCAAACCCGCCTGCCCGACTTTGCCGTAACCAACGGCGCGCGCTATTCGCCGGTATATCCCCTGTTTTTCGTACAGCTTACCCGCAAATTCCGCAGCCTCGACGTCTATCTCGGATGTGAAAACCTGTTCAACTATACCCAGCGCGACCCAATACTCCTGGCCGCTACCCCCTATAATACCGGTTTTAACTCCTCCGTCATCTGGGGGCCGCTCATGGAACGCCGGATATACGCCGGACTGCGGTTCACACTCTTTAAATAAAAACAAAGCATCCGCCATGACAAACAGTAACAAACAAGTAAATAAGTAAACATACAGTAAATAATTAAACAAAATGAAAAAAACAATTACATGGGTTCTGTGCAGCCTGTTTTTAACGGCCGGGATGGCCGGCGTACAGGCACAAACAAAGAAGAACGTGGCCGAAGTTACGTTCACCGTCAATATGAATTGCCATAACTGCAAGAAGAAGATAGAAAATGCACTGCCCCACGAAAAGGGCGTGGTGGATTTGAAAGTCTCGCTGGAAAAGAAAGAAGTCTGGCTCAAGTTCCGTACCGACAAAACGACGAAGGCATCCTTGCAGAAGGCTCTCGAAAAGTTAGGCTATACCGTAACGGAAAAGGCCGACGATGCCACCGCCAAACCGGCCGAAGCCACCAAGCCATAGCCGGCCACACAAAGACTTTCGGGCATCCATGCAACAGGCTTAACAGGGTTTATATAACAGGTATGACTTTCCTTCCCACATCACGTAAAGAACTGACGGCCGCCGGATGGTCGTATGTGGACATCATCCTCTTTACGGGCGACGCGTACATCGACCACCCGTCGTTCGGGGCGGCGGTTATCGGGCGTGTGCTGGAGGCGGAGGGCTACCGCGTGGCTATTGTGGCGCAGCCGAACTGGCAAGACGACCTGCGCGATTTTAAAAAATTAGGCGTTCCGCGCTTCTTCTTCGGCGTTACGTCGGGCAGCATGGACAGCATGGTAAACCATTACACAGCCAATAAACGCCTGCGCCACAACGATGCCTATACGCCCGAAGGAAAGGCCGGTTTTCGTCCCGATTATGCTACGACGGTGTATAGCCGTATCCTCAAGGAGCTGTTTCCCGCTGTGCCGGTGATTCTCGGCGGTATCGAAGCCTCATTGCGGCGACTGACGCATTACGATTACTGGAGCGGTACGCTGCGGCCATCAATTTTGGTGGAAAGCGGCGCCGATTTGCTGGTATATGGCATGGGCGAACGCCCCATCCGTGAAATCGCCCGGCGGCTGGCCTCTGGCGAAGCCGTCGGGCAATTGCAGGACATCCCGCAAACCGCCCGACTCGTGCCGCACGGCGCATTATTGCCCGACGACCGGCTCGACCTGCACCCGTTCGACGAATGTGTGCGCAGCAAGCGTGCTTTTGCGGCCAACTTTGCCGTCGTCGAACGGGAAGCCAATAAAAAGGAAGGCGCTGTCCGGTTGGCCGAAGCCGTGCACGGGGGTGTGAACGGGGGCGTTGTGGTTGTAAACCCGCCGTACCCGATGATGACGGCGGCGGAACTCGATGCCGTATATGATTTACCTTATACCCGGACACCGCACCCGCGTTATCGGGGCAAGCGTATCCCTGCCTACGAAATGATCCGGCATTCGGTTACCATTCATCGCGGTTGCTTTGGCGGGTGCAGCTTCTGTACCATTGCCGCGCATCAGGGGAGGTTTATCGTATCGCGTTCCGAGGCGTCGATCCTGCGTGAGGTGGAGGCGGTAACGCAGATGACCGACTTCAAAGGGTATCTTTCGGACATCGGCGGCCCGTCGGCCAACATGTACGGGATGCACGGCCGCAACGAGGAAGCCTGTATCCGGTGCCGCCGCAATGCCTGTACCTTCCCTGCCCTGTGCCGGAATCTGGACGCCAATCATAGCCGCCTGCTCCGGCTCTATAGCCTCGTGCGCGAGCATCGGAGTGTAAAAAAAGCCTTTATTTCAAGCGGCATTCGTTATGATTTATTCCTTACGGAAAATGGATTTTCGGATGCCGACGCCCAAATGTATTTTGAGCAGCTCTTGCAGCACCACGTGTCGGGACGGCTGAAGGTCGCGCCGGAACATACAGAGGAGCATGTATTAAAGATAATGCGCAAGCCGTCGTTTGCGCTCTTTGAGACGCTGAAGGCACGCTTCGACGCCCAAAACCGGAAGGAAGCGCTGCGGTTGCAGTTGATTCCCTATTTTATTTCGGCGCATCCGGGCTGCACGGAGCGCGACATGCAACAGTTATCCGACCGCCTGCGCCGCCTGAGGCTGCATCCCGAACAGGTGCAGGATTTCACGCCCACTCCCATGACGCACGCTTCGGCTATCTTTTATACCGGCATTGACCCCGAAACCGGGCAAAAACTGTATGTCGCCCGCCGGCAGGAAGAAAAGCAGCGGCAGAAAGCGTATTTTTTTTGATTGGCTATTTCTAATGGCATTAATCCCGATTATTTTATATACATTTGTAAAAAAAATTATCAGTATCTGGAGTTGCGAACGCGGCGAAGCATTAAAAAAACACAACGTAAGGCACAAAACAGCTAAAGATGCGCTTAATATATGCGGTCGCTTTTGATAAAATTAAATATAGAATATGGAACAATTTGTTGTATCGGCGCGGAAATACCGCCCTGTAACGTTTGAGTCGGTCGTAGGGCAGGATACGATTGCGATGACCTTGAAAAGTGCTATCCGGCGAAAGCTGCTGGCACATGCCTACCTGTTTTGCGGGCCGCGGGGCGTGGGGAAAACCACCTGCGCCCGTATCTTTGCCAAAACCATCAATTGCCTGCACCCGACCGAGACGCTCGAAGCCTGCGGCGAATGTGAATCGTGCCGCTCGTTTGACGAAGGCCGCTCGTACAGTATCCACGAGTTGGACGCGGCGTCGAACAATTCGGTGGATGACATCCGCAAGCTCACCGACCAGGTGCGCGTGCCGCCGCAAATCGGAGCATACAGCGTGTATATCATCGACGAAGTGCACATGCTCTCGGCCTCGGCATTCAACGCTTTCCTCAAGACGCTGGAAGAACCGCCCGCCCATGCCATCTTCATTCTGGCAACGACCGAAAAGCATAAAATCATCCCCACCATCCTTTCGCGTTGCCAGATATACGATTTCAACCGTATCAGCATCGACGGGATGGTGCGCTACCTGAAGGAAATTGCGCAAAAAGAACAAATCGCCGTCGAAGATACCGCCCTCAACATCATCGCGCAAAAAGCCGACGGGGCGATGCGCGACGCCCTCTCGATATTCGACCAGGCGGTGGTCTTCTGCGGGCATACAATCACCTACGAGGCGATTATCAAAAACCTGCACGTGGTGGATTATAAGTATTATTTCGCACTGACCGACCATTTGCTGGCGCGCCGCTATACCGACGCCCTGCTGCTGTTCGACGAGGTACTTTCCAAGGGCTTCGACGCCCTGCATTTCGTGGCCGGGCTGAGCAACCACTTCCGCAATCTGTTAGTGTGTAAAGACGCCGCTACTATTAAGCTGTTTGAATCGGGTGATGCCTTCAAAAAGGAGTATCTCGAACAGACGGCCAAATGCACGGCCTCCTTTTTATTAGCGGCCCTCGGCATCACCAACACCTGCGAGATGAACTACAAAAGCAGCAGCAATCCGCGCCTGCATGTCGAGCTGGCATTACTGCACCTTGCGTATATCGGCGTAGAAAAAACGCCGGTTACTGCGCCGCCGGGTACGGCATCCGGCGAAAGCCGGACGGCCACCCCGCCACCGGCCCCTGCCGGCAACAGGCCGCAGGCAACGCCCCCTCCCCCACCCTCGCCGGCGCCCCCTCCCACTCCCGCGCCTGCGCCTCCACCCCCGCCGGCGCCCTCTCCGCCCCTGCCGCCCTCTCCGCCGCCGGCGCCGGCATCGCTTTCGTTGAAAGATGCGTTAAATGGACAGGCAAAGCCCGAAGCTTCTGCGGCGGCGCAACCGGCCGAAAAAAAGCAGGAGGACTTTACCACAGAGTCGCTGCAGGCTGCATGGAAACGCTACATGGCTTCCATCCCGCACAAGCAGCGTCTGGCGGCGATGCTCGAAAATATAACGCCGGCGCTGACCGATAATTATACGGCGCACATTACGCTCCCGAACGAAAGCCTGCAAAAATTCATCGAAGAAGAGGCAAAGGCCGAAATCGTTGCCTTTTTGAGAACAGACCTGCATAACGATCTCGTGCAGCTTGCCATCACGGTGGCCGCAACGAACGATACGGAGAAGGAAATGCCCCTCTACTCGCCCGCGCAGCAGCTTAATTACCTCAAGACACATTATCCGAAGGTGGAAAAATTAGGGCAGAAACTGGAATTGGAAAATAGATAACAACCGCTAAAAATAAAGGAAACGATGAAACTGAATGAAACGATGAAAAATCGCATGAAATTACTTTTGATAAGCAACTCGACCAACGCCGGCGAGGGGTATCTCGACTATTGCAAGGCTTCGATAGCGGCTTTTTTGCAGGTATCGGGGGTGAGGAAAGTACTGTTCTTCCCGTACGCGGCTGTAACTTTTTCGTACGACGAATATCAGCAGCGGGTAGCGCATAAATTAAGCGCCTTCGGCATTGAAATCGACAGCCTCCACCGGCACGCCGACGCCCGGCAGGCTGTGGAGCAGGCGCAGGCGATTGTCGTCGGCGGGGGCAATACTTTTCACCTCCTCAAAAGCATGCAGGAGCTGGGCGTTGTGGAGCGCCTCGTCGAGCGGGTGCAGGCCGGCATCCCCTACGTCGGGTGGAGCGCCGGCGCCAACCTGGCATGCCCGACGATATGTACTACCAACGACATGCCGATTGTCGAACCCCTCAGTTTTGCGGCCTTAAACCTGATACCGTTCCAGATTAATCCGCATTATACCGACTTTTTCGACCCCAAACACGGCGGCGAAACGCGCGAACAGCGCATCACCGAGTACATCGCGGCCAATCGATGCCGGTATGTCGCCGGACTGCGTGAAGCCTGCATGTTCTACGTCGAAGGAACCCGCCTGCAACTGCACGGCGACCGCCCGCTGCGCGTATTCAGATACGGACAGAAGCCCGAAGAATATACCGCAACCGACGATTTGACTTTTCTGATGCATGCCGAATGAAACATCCCGCGTGCGACGTCGGGAATGGTGCACGGAAGAGCGTTGGGAGCGGCGTTTAATCCCCCCGCAGGGGAAAAAAAACGTAAAAATGCGCCGGCGTTGCCGATAACGGGTAATGGCTAATCGTTAAAACCAAAAAAATTCCTACCTTTGCAGCACTAATTTTTTTGTCAACCCTAAAATCAAATAAAACATGAAAAAAATTGCATGTATTGTATGCCTGTTCTGCACGCTGCAGGTGGCCGCGCAGACGGAGAAAGAGATCGAAAAGTATCGGACCCGTATCGCCAAAAGTGATACCGAGATTGCCGACCCCAAGAAAGGCGCAGACCCGAAAACATGGGTCAATCGCGCCCTTCTTTTTAAGGAAATTTATGATGCGCCGCGCAAAAATCTGGTACTCGGTATCGCGCAGCTGCAGGTGAAGTTGCTTTTTAAGGATGAAAAGTTCAGAACCGACAATGTGGAAATTGACGGCACGGCGTATGAGATTTTGCGCAGCGCCGATAAGAAGCTCTATTTCGATGAATCGGGCGTGCTGGCCTTTTGGGTCATTGAAGACAAGGTGGTCGATGACCCGCTGCTCAAGTCGTATGCGGCTTTCGTAAAGGCTTATGAGTTGGATGAGAAAAAAAGCCAGGCGAAAAAGATTAAGGAGGGGATGATGACTTTGTCGTACAACCTGCTTCAGGAAGGCGCGGCGGCGTTTACGCTGCATCAATACGGCGCATCGGCTCAATGTTTTGAGACCTCTGTTCTGATTTCCGGTCATCCGATTATTAATACCATTGACTCGGCTACGATATACAATACTGCCCTTGCGGCGCGTTTTGCCGAAAATAATGAAAAGGCGCTGGCGTATTTCGGCAAGGCGATAGCCATTAATTATGACGCCAACGGCAATGCCTACGCCAATTATGCGACGCTGCTGCGCGAGCAGGGCGATACGCTCAAGTCGATGGAGGTGTTGAATCAGGGGTTTGTCAAATATCCGAAGAATCAGGACATTCTAATCCAGTTAATCAATGCTTATATGTCGGCCGGAAGCGATTTGTCGGCGGCGCTGCCCTTTATCCACGAGGCGCAGCAGAACGAACCCGACAATGCCAGCCTTTTTAATGCGGAAGGGATTATTTACGAGCAGTTGAATGACACAGAAAAGGCGTTTGAGAGTTATATGAAGGCGCTGGAGATTGACCCTGACTTTTTCGCATCGCATTACAGCATCGGCGCGCTGTATTATAATGAGGCCGTCGAATTGCAGAATAAGGCCGGCAGTGAGTTGGACGACGCCAAATACCGTCAGCTCGACGAGGCGATGAAGGCCGCCTTCAAACGCGCGTTGCCCTACCTCACGCGCGCCCATGAATTGATGCCCGAAGAGCGGTCGATAGTCGAAACGCTGCGCAGCATCTGCTTCCGCTTCCGCGAAGAAAGCCCGGAAATGACCGAACGCTTCAATCACTACTCAAAAGTTTTGGAAGAATTGTAATGTCGGGCGGCGCGCCGTCGTTTGTACCCGATAAAAAAAGGAATTTCTCGAAGAAATTCCTTTTTTTTTATCGGCACACCGGCTTTGTGCCGGTTAGAGCCGGTCGGTTTCGTCTTACGACGTATGTTATTCGTATCGGTTACGGTTTTTCAGGGATTTTTTTTTTAGAAAAGGATGGCTTCGCGGCTTCAGAACGTATTTTTTGATACGGAAAAATCCGCATCCCGCGTCAATAACTCGATGCGCGAGGTTCGGAAGTCCCTTCTTGGAGTTAATAACTCCAAACTTGGAGTTAATAACTCGGCGCGCCGAGTTCCGAACTCGGCGCGCGGGGTTCCGAACTCCAAATTCCGGGTTCGGAACTCGGCGCATCCATGTTTTAACGTCTCAAGTCTATTTTTTAACGTCTCACGTCCATGTTCTAACGTCTCAAGTCTATGTTCTAACGTCTCACGTCCATGTTCTAACGTCTCACGTCCATGTTCTAACGTCTCACGTCCATGTTCTAACGTCTCACGTCCATGTTCTAACGTCTCACGTCCATGTTCTAACGTCTCAAGTCTATTTTCAAATTCCGCAATTAAACGTTATCTTTGCGCTCTCTTTATGAAGTATCTTTTTATGTTAATTGGTATGTGCAGTCTCGTCTCTCTCTACGCGCAGAACGGGTTCGAGCCGTCGGAGGCAGCCGTTTTCCCGCCCGATACGGCGGGGGTAAATTTCCTGCATCAGGTTGTAGTTACCGCGACCCGCACGCCCCGCACGCTGAAAGATGTGCCGGTGCTTACCAAAATCATACCGCAAACGATATTGAACGATATGGGCGCATTCACCGTCCTCGAAGCCCTCGAAAATATCGTGCCGGGGCTGACGTTCCTCCCCGACGCCAACCACGGCGACAAACTGCTGTGGCGGGGTCTCGATAATAAATACGTGCTGGTGCTGCTCAACGGCGAGCGGCTCGTGAGCGGGCGGGCGGAGAACGTGCAGTTCGCGCGTTTTGCGGTAGCGGACATTGACCGTATCGAAATGATCGACGGCGCTGCCTCTGCCCTGTACGGCTCGAATGCCATGGGCGCCATCATCAATATTATTACCAAAGAAGTGGCAGCGCCCTGGGACATCCGCCTCAGTGGCCGCCTCGGCCGCTTCAATGCGTACCTCGCCGACGCTTCGCTGGGATGGAAAAACAGCGCCTGGAGCGCCAAAACCGCCTTCACCGCCAGAGGCACCGACGGCTACCGCATCACCGGCGACAATATCCAGAACGTCCGGCAGGTTGACCCTGTCGATACATATACGCTTTCGCAGACTATCGGCTTTAGCCGCCCGAAACTTCGTGCCGGACTGTACGGCTCTGCCTTCCTGAGCCGCCTCTGGCCGCAGCATGACGCCACTCACCGGCAGGAATTTAACGGAAACGCCGGCGCCTTCATGCGCTGGCAGGCTGCCGAAGAGCATACCCTCCATCTGTCGGTCAATACCGACCGTTACGACAGCTACAGCGTCGATAACCGGTCGGGCGAGGAGGCCTTCAACAGCAGCGGCGCTATCGGCTCCGTCCGCCTGTCGGATGTATGGACGCCGGTTGAATATTTTCGCCTTACCGGCGGATATGAAGGCAACGTCGAATCGTCTCATGCGCCCGACCGCTTCGCCCCGAACGAGGATTTTCACCGGACGGGGGACAATAACCTCTTTGTCCAGGGCGAACTCAATGCCGGAAGCCGGTGGGATGTGGCGTTGGCGGGGCGCCTCACACATCATCCGGCGTGGGGACTGCGTGCGACGCCGAAAGTTGCCCTGATGTACCGCGCCGGCGGTTTTCGGTTGCGCGCGGGCGTAAGTAACGGCTTCAAAATACCGTCGCTGAAGGAAATGTATTATGCTTTCAACATGGGCAACGTGTCATATATCATGGGAAATCCGGGACTGCAACCCGAAACGTCGTGGTACGAATCGCTGTCGGTGGAATATATTGCCGCCAAAGCCACTTTTTCCGTTACGGCGTACTACAATACAATCCGGAACAAGATTTCGACGGTCGAATACACCCGTTATCCGGGCTATACGCTGCCTGTGCTGCGGTACGAGAACGTGTCGGACGCCACTGTTCGGGGCATCGACATCGCGGCGCAGACAGTACTTCACCGGTTCACCCTCACGGCGCAGTACGCCCTTGCCGATGCCCGTGACGAGACGACCGACCTGCCCTTCGTCGGGACCAGCAGCCGGCACAGCTTCTCGGGCAGTATCCTGTTCCGCTGCCCAGGCCCGACAATCGGCCTCCGACGCTATCCTTTCAGCCTTCTACTTTCCGGCTACGCCGCCTCGCCACGGCTGTACAACAGTTACGAGAACGCCGTCATCGTACAGCGGGCGTCGAAGCCCTCGTCTGTCTGGCGGGCGGTTTATACACAACAGTTCCCCGCCCTCTGGAGCTCCTTCGGCGCGTCGCTGCAAGCGGGCATCGACAATATTTTTAATCATACCGACCCGGCTGTTTCGATTCTGCCGGGGCGATCCGGCTTTATTGCACTGTCATTTTATTTTTAATTATTAAATACATTATCATTATGAAAAAAAACACCAACGTTACTGTTCTCAATCGGAGCTTTGCGCTCTCGGTCTTCATTGCTGTCCTCTGTCTGCCCGTCGCCTGCGACCGGTCGCCCGACAGTCCGCCCGAAATACCCGCCGGCACCGGACGGCAAACCGTATTCACCTCCTCGTTCGGGGCGTGGACGTATTTTTCGTTCGCCACCGGCGATACCGTCGGCGCCGGTAATATCGACAACACCGCCACCCCGCCGCAGGACGACGCGAGCTGGAAAGACCGTACCGACTGGGACATTGCCATCCACATGAACAATGTACGCACCAACAGCGGCACTTCGGGCAACGCCTCCGGCGGCGCGTATGACACGGGCGAGAGTGATTTCGACGCTGTCGCGGATGTCCCCGCCGGCGCCACCTTCACCGTCGATACCGATACCGTAATATGGACCCGGATGCCGCCGCCGCCGATGCGCCCCGGCGCTACCTGCGGCGTGAACAGCGCCATCAACTGGGCGACGCTCATACAGGCGACGCAGGAAATTGAGATTACCTCCGGGAATGTCTTCCTTGTAAAGACCGCCAGCGGGAAATATGCCAAGGTACAACTTGTCCACACACAGAAAGACGCCGACAATCCGTTGGGAGGACAGCTCACCGTCGTCTGGTTCTACCAGCCCGACGGCAGCACCCGACTGCAAACACAATAGGGGATTTAATTACGAATTACGAATTACGAATTACGAGTTTAATTACGAATTACGGATTACGAGTTCATCGTTCGTAATTCGTAATTCGTAATTCGTAATTAAAATTGTCAATTTCTTGTTGAGAAAGAATTTGTCGGGCGGTTTTATTTTAAATAACTAATAAAATCAAGGCGTTTAGAAGAGGCGGTGAGGCCGCTTCGCACTATCATCAAGCCTTCGCGGAAGGCGGTTCTTACAGGCAAATATCCCTACCTTTGTACCCGCAAAATAAAGTGATAGGATATGGAACTGTTTATTATCAAACGCAACGGGGAACAGGAAGCATTCTCCGTAGAGAAAATCAGAAATGCCATTGCGAAAGCCTTCCTTTCGGTCGGGCTGTTTGCATCGGAAGAGGTGCTCACGAGCCTGATGTGCCGGCTGCGTATCGCCAACGGGACTACGGTGGAGGAAATCCAAAACCAGGTGGAAGTGGCGCTGATGGCCGAACGCTACTATGCCGTAGCCAAAGCTTTCATGATCTACCGCCAGCAGCATACCGAAGACCGCGAAGTGCGCGACAAGCTGCATTTCCTGATTGACTACTGCGACGCCCGCAACGCCGCCACAGGCAGCAAGTATGACGCCAACGCCAATGTCGAAAATAAGAACGTGGCGACGCTCATTGGCGAGCTGCCCAAATCGAACTTTATCCGCCTCAACCGCCGCCTGCTCACCGACCGGCTGAAGGAAATGTACGGCAGAGAACTCGCCGATAAATATCTCGAGCTGCTCAACAACCATTATATATATAAGAACGACGAAACCAGCCTGTCGAACTACTGCGCCAGCATCACCATGTACCCGTGGCTGACGAAGGGCACGATACCTGTCGGCGGCAATTCAACGGCGCCGACGAACCTGAAATCGTTCTGCGGCGGGTTTGTAAACATGGTTTTTATGGTCTCGAGTATGCTGAGCGGCGCCTGCGCCACGCCAGAGTTCCTGATGTACCTTAATTATTTTATCGCCCTCGAATATGGGCAGGACTACCACCGGAAAGCCGACACGGTGGTCGATCTCTCCACAAAGCAGCGCACGATCGACAAAATCGTTACCGACTGCTTCGAGCAAATCGTTTACTCAATCAACCAGCCCACCGGTGCACGCAACTACCAGGCCGTGTTCTGGAACATATCGTACTATGACCGCTTCTACTTCGAAAGTCTCTTTGGCGAGTTCCGCTTCCCCGACGGCAGCGCACCCGACTGGGAGTCGCTCAACTGGCTGCAAAAGCGGTTTATGAAATGGTTCAACCGCGAACGCACACGCGCCGTGCTTACATTCCCCGTCGAAACAATGGCGCTGCTCACCGGCAACGGCGACGCCAAAGACCCGGAGTACGCCGACTTCACCGCCGAGATGTACGCCGAAGGGCATTCGTTCTTTACCTACATGAGCGATAATGCCGACTCGCTGAGCAGCTGCTGCCGGCTGCGGAACGAAATTCAGGACAACGGGTTCAGCTATACCCTCGGCGCCGGCGGCGTATCGACCGGCTCGAAAAGCGTGCTAACCATTAACCTCAACCGCTGCATCCAGCAGGCCGCCCGAAAGGGGATACATTACCTCTTTTTCCTCGAAGACATCGTCGAGCTGGCGCACAAAGTGCAGCTGGCCTATAACGAAAATCTGAAAGACATGCAGGCAAAAGGGATGCTGCCGCTCTTCGACGCGGGCTATATCAACCTCCGCCGCCAGTACCTTACCATTGGTATCAACGGGCTGGTCGAAGCCGCCGAGTTCCTTGGTATCGAAATTACCGATAACCCGGCATACGCCGAATTTGTCAATGCCGTACTCGGCCTGATAGAAGGCTATAATAAAAAATACCGTACCCCGGAAGTGATGTTTAACTGTGAAATGATACCTGCCGAAAACGTCGGCGTTAAGCACGCCAAATGGGATAGGGAAGCCGGCTATAAAGTGCCGCGCGACTGCTACAACAGCTACTTCTATGCCGTCGAAGACCCGACGCTCAATATCATCGACCGCTTCCGCCTGCACGGACGGAAATACATTGCCCGGCTCACCGGCGGCTCGGCGCTGCATCTTAACCTGGAAGAGCACCTCAACCGCGAGCAGTACCGTCACCTGCTGCGCGTGGCCACGCAGGAAGGCTGCAATTATTTTACATTTAATATCCCCAACACCGTGTGCAACGACTGCGGGCATATCGACAAGCGGAAACTGAAAGCCTGCCCTGCGTGCCGGAGCGAAAACCTCGACTACCTCACGCGCATTATCGGCTACATGAAACGCATCAGCAACTTCTCCTACCCCCGCCAGCAGGAAGCGGCGCGCCGTCATTATGCTCCGGTACATCAGTTATGACATCGTATTCCGCGAAATCCCCGGCGAGGTTACGCTGGCCCTCAACCTGACGGGCTGCCCTTACCGCTGCCGCGGATGCCACAGCCCGCACCTGCGCGACGACACCGGCGAGGCGCTTACCGGCGAGGCGCTCGCGGCGCTGCTCTGCGCCTACGGCGATGCCGTTACCTGCGTCTGCTTTATGGGGGGCGACGGCGCGCCCGCCGATGTCGTCCGCCTTGCCGCCCTGGTACGCCGTGCACACAAGAAAACCGCCTGGTATTCGGGCAGCCCGGTACTGTTCGACGGCGCCCCGGCGGTATTCGATTACATTAAAATCGGCGCCTACATCGAAGCCTTAGGCGGCCTCGACTCGCCGACAACCAACCAGCGCCTCTACCGTATCGAGAACGGGGAAATGCGGGATATTACGGAAAAATTACGAATTACGAATTACGAATTACGGCTTACGCCAAATTAATTACGAATTACGAATTACGAATTACGAATTACGAATTACGACGTAGGGGCGAAAAATTTTTCGCCCCTACTTTTTAATTACGAATTACGTTTTTTTAATTAAGAAATATGAATTACAAATTTTTAATTACTAATAACGAGTCAAGGTTCCTTAAATGGGAAACACCCTATATCTTTTCTCTCTCACACGTCGTGGGGAACCGGCTTCTATACATAGCCGCTCTCTCGCAAGCTGCGGGGAACCGGCTTCTATACATAGCCGCTCTCTCGCAAGCTGCGGGGAACCGGCTTCTATACATAGCCGCTCTCTCGATAGACAATAGACAATAGACAATAGACAATAGACGTAAGACAACAAAAAGGGCGAACACACCGGTTCGCCCCTACTGTCTCTACGTCTATGTTCTTATGTCTATGTTCTTATGTCTATGTTCTATTGTCCATGTTCTATTGTCTATGTTCTATTGTCCATGTTCTTACGTCTATGTTCTTACGTCTATGTTCTTACGTCTATGTTCTCAACTTTCAACTCTTCTCCGCTGTTTTCTTCCTGTATTTGTCCGTTCGCGAAAACTAACTGTCCGTTTACAAAAGTATGCGTTACGGTTGCGGCGACAGTCATGCCGGCGTATGGCGTCCAGCCGCATTTCGACAGCACGGCGGCGTTGGCGATAGTCTGCCTGCCGGCGGGGTCGAGCAGTACGATGTCGGCATAAAATCCCGGACGCAGGAACCCGCGCCGCACAATGCCGAAGAGGCGCGCAGGGGCATGACACATGCGTTCGACAACCGTTTCGGGCGTCCATACGCCATTCTTACTTAAATCAATCATCAACGGCAGGGCATACTGTATCGAAGGCATCCCCGAAGGGGCAGCGAGGTAGGGCTGCTGTTTTTCGTCGAACGTATGCGGCGCGTGGTCGGAAGCGACGGTCGTGATGCGCCCTTCGGCGACGGCCTTTCGCAGGGCGTCGCGGTCGGCGGCGGTTTTAATGGCGGGATTGCACTTTATAAGATGCTGCAGGCGGTCATAGGCGTCGTCGCAGAAGAGCAGGTGCGGGATGCAGGCTTCGGCCGTAATGCTTCCGCGTCCGGTAAAAAGGGCGGCTTCGCGTCCGGTGCTGAGGTGGAGGACGTGCAGCCGGGCGCGGTACCGGTCGGCCAGCGTCATCACGCGCTCTGTGCTTCGCAGGCAGGCCTCTTCGGAGCGGATAAGCGGGTGGCAGGACGCCGGCAGCGTATCGCCGTACTTCATGCGGAAGGCCGACAGGTTGCGTTGCAGAATGGCTTCGTCCTCGCAGTGCGCGACAATCGGTACGGGCGACTCGGAAAACAATGCCGACAGGGCGTAATCGTCGTTCACGAGCAACGCGCCGGTCGATGACCCCAAAAAGAGCTTAACTCCGGCAATTCGGCCGGTGTCGATCCGGCGGATTTCGGCGAGGTTGTCGCACGTAGCGCCGATATAGAAGGCATAATTGATAATCGACCTGCCGGAGGCACGGCGGTACTTGTCGTCAACGGCAGCGTTGGTGGTGGCCGGGGGCGTGGTGTTGGGCATGTCGATAAACGAGGTAACGCCTCCGGCTGCGGCAGCGCGTGTTTCCGACCTGATGTCGGCTTTATACCCGGCGCCCGGCTCCCGGAAATGGACGTGCGTGTCGATAACACCCGGCAACGCCCATTTTCCCGTCGCATCAATAACCCGACATCCCGCGGGGATAGCAGAAGCAACCGGATAGAGGCCCTCTATCCGTCCGCCGACAACAAAAAGACTACCCTGTATGGATAGCCCTTCGTTGATTATCGTTGCATTATATATATAATAGGTGTTTTGCATCCGGCAGGTTATTTTCCGACGACGGCAGACAGGGGCTTTATTTTTCGGAAACGCAGTTTCAGCACGCCGGTAAAGGCTTCGCCGAAAATACCGCTACTCATCTTGGAGACACCCGCCTTGCGGTCGATAAATATAATCGGCGTCTCGACAACACGGAACCCCAGGCGGCAGGCGGTGTATTTCATTTCAATTTGAAATCCGTATCCTTTCATACGGATGCTGTCAAAGGCGATGGCTTGCAGTACACGCCGGCGGTAACATACAAAACCGGCAGTGGTATCCTGAATTTTCATGCGGGTAACGAAGCGGACGTACTTTGAAGCAAAATAGGACATCAGCACCCGGCTCAGCGGCCAGTTCACCACACTGATGCCGCACGAGTACCGCGACCCGACGGCCACATCAGCCCCCGCAGTGCAGGCGTCGTAGAGATGCAGCAGGTCGTCGGGGTTATGCGAAAAGTCGGCATCCATTTCAAAGATGTATTCATAGCCGTGTTCCAGCGCCCAGCGAAAGCCGGCGATATAGGCCGTACCCAGCCCCTGTTTACCGGGGCGTTCGACGAGGTGCAGAGCGCCGCGAAATTCGCCCTGAAGGCGCTTTACGATCCCGGCCGTGCCATCGGGCGAATGGTCTTCGACGACAAGGATGTGGAAGCCGCCGGGCAGCGAAAAGACTTTGCGAATTACGTTTTCGGCGTTCTCCCGTTCGTTGTACATTGGGATAATGACAAGTTTCTCTGGCATGTTCTATAAACTTAATTTAAGTATTTGGCAAGTGGCCGCCAGCCGGTTGTTTTCCACGATACGGAGGATATATATTCCGTTCGGCAGGCGGTCGATGGCAATGCTTCCGTTGGTGGTGGCGGTCGATTGCATGAGTTGTTTACGGATGTCATAGACATCTATCCGGCAGGCGGCGGGGACGGTTGGCTCGCCGTCGATGCGGCGGCGAATCTGAACTATGTCGTATGCCGGATTGGGGAATACCGTCCATTCCGTCTCGGGCTGCGCCGGCGCCGGCGTGGGTTCCGGCAGGGAAATGGCGTCGTCGAGTTCGGAGGCGTTGCCGAAGACCGGGCGTATCATCAGCGCGCCTTCATAGACGGAAGGTTGCCACACCCCCCCCATATTATACAGCGTCGCCCCATGCCCCGAACTGTTTACATCATAGCCGACGTTCATGTACGTTTCCGATTGCTGTATCCACCCGATATAAAAGGGCTTTCCCCGTTCGACGGCAATGGGTTCCGGGAACCGGTAGATAACAAACCGGTTCCATTCGCCGCCGAACGCAGGGGTGCTTACACGCCGGTTATAGCGTTCGACACCCGGCAAGCCGTTGTTATCATCCCAGACGACCATCCGGAAGGGCTTCACGTTGGCGCTGTCGCGGGCTAAATTAAAATAAATACTAATCGCCCGCAGGCTGTCTGTCTCGAAGGGGGTAAAGCCGACGGCCACCTGTCCCGTAGCCGAGCCGGTGCCGGTGAGCCCGTAGCCGTTTTCGGCCGTGCCGTCGTCGTAGCTGTAATAATTATAGAAGGCCTGGATATATTCGGTCGTGTCATTATGGCGGAGCGCGGCACGGAACGGAGCGGGGTCGTTATCATTGACAAGGTAGCTGCATATGCGGAACGCAACCGAATCGGCCGAAGGGTCAATCGCGTCGAAGTCGTAAGGGGGGAAATCGTAGTCGCGCACAAAGGCCTGATGGTTGTAAATATTTTCGGTTCCGCCCGAATATTCCTGCGGCCACGCATAGCTTCCCGTCAGCGGTGTGATGGCGAAGCGGCGGGTTACGTTGCGCGTACCCCAGCCGAGGTTCCGGTAGGCAAGCGAAAAGTGCATCGGATTGCCGAAGAGTTGCCGCATGGCATCCGCCGTACGCAGGTGGCGCGCGGGAACGGAGGTATAGCCGGTCGTCATCGGCGGCTGCGGTTCGGTGATAGCGACATCCGCCAGCAGGGTATCGAGGAGCGACCGGTTGCGGTTCAGATACACGACATCGAGATGCCAGTGGTCGCAGTTGCTTTCGCGGCCAGGCACGGGGCTTAACGCCATGCTGGCACGGTTCACAAAGCGGAAGCGGAAATCGTTGGTCAGGAAGCGGGCGTCGTTCACCGGCAGGGCGACGTAGCGGAATGTCGTATCGTGCCGCCCCCGATATACTTGCCGCGTGTCGGCGAGGTAATCGGTTTCGGTCAGTGTCGAATCCCCTTCGTTAGCCGATGCCGTCCATACGGTTGTCCACCGGTCGTTATCCCAAAAGGCCAATTGCAACTCGTCGTTATATTCCGGCATATCGCCATAGCCGGCGGGCTGGTAGAAGAAGCTGAGCACAACGCTTGACTCGCCCTCAAGGCCGATAGGGTAGGAGGTAAGCATATCGGCCGTATCGGGCGAAGGGCCGATGTGAGGGTAGATATGCCCGTTGTCGCCCTGCGCATCGAAAGTCGCCACGCCGATAGTCGGCGGGTCGATGGCGTAGTTCGTATTGACAAACACGCCCCGGCTTTCCCAGATATTCGTGTTCGGCCACGGTGACCGCTCGGCAAAGTCGTCGAATACAGGCAGCGGCAGCGGCGACGACGGCACGCGACAGATGCCCTCCGAAACCGGCGTCGTCCGGGCAGGTTGCCGCCGCGCCTGCCGATTGGCATACACTCCAACCAGCGTTTCCTGAGCCTGCATACCGGTGTACGCGAAAAACAATAATATGGCGAATAATGTCTGTTTCATAAACGCTGCAAAGGTACTATTTTTTTTTATTATAAATAATAAAGAACAGACGGGAGACGGAACAGAGACTTTGAGACGGAACAGAGACGTCTCTGTTCCGTCTCTGTTCCGTCTCTGTTCCGTCTCTGTTCCGTCTGTCTCAAACTATTCCTGCAAATCCCATAAAGGCCATCGCCATGATGCCGGCGGTGATGAGGGCAATGGGCGTGCCCCTAAAAGACGCGGGGACTTCAACCAAATCGAGCTGTTCGCGGATGCCGGCAAAGAGTATCATGGCGAGGCCGAAGCCGGCGGCGTAGGCTGTGGCAATCACTACGCTCTGCGCCAGATTCAGGTAGTGTGACGCGCCCGGAAAGGTAAATTCTTTGTTGACCACCAGTATCGCCACGCCCAGCACCGCACAGTTGGTCGTAATCAGCGGCAGGAAGATGCCCAGCGCCTGATAGAGCGCCGGACTGACTTTCTTTAAAATGATTTCGACCATCTGCACCAGCGCCGCAATAACGAGGATAAACCCGACTGTCTGCATAAACTCGATGCCCAGCGGCACCAGCACGCAGTAATGCAGCAGCCAGGTGCAAAGCGTTGCCAGCGCCATGACAAACATCACCGCGCCCGACATCCCGATTGCCGTGCTGCTGCGGTTCGATACCCCAAGAAACGGACAAACTCCAAGAAACTGCGACAGCAAAATGTTGTTCACAAATACGGCCGAAATAATAATTATAATATATTCCATTTTTTAATGTGCTAATATGTTTAATGTGATTAATGCTACTGCCTGCTACGACTGATTTTATTAAATAATACCATAAGAAATCCCAATACAATAAAGGCGCCGGGGGCGAGGACAAAGATAGTGATGCCGCCGCCGGCGACGATAGGCAGGCCGAATAGCGCGCCGCTGCCCAGCAGTTCGCGCACGGCGCCGACAAGCGTGAGGGAGAGCGTGAAACCTAAACCGATGCCCAGCCCGTCGCAGGCCGAGGCTGCCAGGGGATTCCTTGCGGCAAAGGCCTCGGCGCGGCCAAGGACAATGCAATTAACCACTATCAGGGGTATGAACAGCCCTAATGTCTCGTACAGCGCCGGTGTATAGGCCTGCATAAGCAATTGCAGGACGGTAACGAAGGCTGCAATAATGACAATGTAAGCCGGAATCCGCACCTTGCCGGGGATGTGCGCCGCGACGGCCGAAATCGCCATATTTGAGAGCACAAGTACGAACAGCGTCGCCAGTCCCATACCCATTCCGTTGAGAGCCGATGTGGTTGTCCCCAGCGTCGGGCACATCCCCAGCACCAGCACGAAAGTCGGGTTTTCCTTTATGATTCCGTTGGTGATTTGTTTTATCATTTTAATTTGTTTTGTTATTTAAAAAATGTTAGTGCCTCTCCCGCCCTCTCCTATGGAGAGGGCGGGAGAGAGCTACCTAATTCCTAATTCCTAATTACTTTCTTCGCTCTTTCCACGGCGTCGCAGAAGGCGCGGGAGCTGATGGTGGCGGCGGTGATGGCGTCCACATCACCTCCGTCTTGCCGGACGGCAAGGTTGAATGTCGCCGGGTCTTTGCCTTCAAACTGGAGGCTGAAGGTGCTTCTGCGGGCGTCGATTTTATCGCCTAATCCGGGCGTTTCGGCGTGGGAGAGGACGGCGGTTTTATAAATCCGCCCGTCGGGCAGGAATCCGACCATGAGGCGTATCTCGCCACCGAAGCCGCCGCCGGTCGATGTTTCGACGGCAATACCTACCGGCCTGCTGTCCTTGCGTGCAGGGTAGAGGCGAAGGGTGCGGCCGTCGATTTTTGTTTCGGTCATTTCGATCGCAGGGCTGTTGTCGAACGGCGGCAGCACGTCGCCGATAGCGCGATCGACCTTCGCCGCGGCGACCTTCCGGATAGGCTCGGCGGTGAATACAAAGACGGCGCTCAGCATGGCCGACGCGAGGAAGGCTATCGCCCCCAGTGTAACGGTCATGTTCGTTAATGTCGATGCCTTAGCCATGTCGTACCTCCTTGCCGTAGCGTTTTGGTTTTGTATATTTATTGAGTAGCGGCACGGTGGCGTTCATTATCAGGATGGCAAACGAGATACCTTCGGGGTAGGCGCCGAAGAGGCGTATGAGGATGGTCAGCACCCCGATGCCGATGCCGAAAATCAGCATCCCCCAAGGGTTCATCGGCGAGGTAACATAGTCGGTTGCCATGAATATCGCGCCCAGCAATGCGCCGCCGGAAAGGAGGTGGAACAGCGGATCGATAAAACGCTGTGGATCGACCAGCCAAAACACGCCGCCCAGTAGCGCCATGCTTCCCAATACCGCCAGCGGGATATGCGGGCGGATAACCCGCCGGAACAGCAACCAGCCAAAGCCCGCCAGCAGAGCTACTGCCGACACTTCGCCTGCCGACCCGCCAATCCGCCCGAAGAGCAGCTCCCAGTACGACAAGTCGAAACGTTCGACAATCCCGTCGATAGACAGCCCCTGCGCGAGGTTTTCCTTGATAATGGATAAGGGCGTGGCGCCGGTTACTGCATCAGTGGTTGCCGTGCCTTGCGGGACAACCCAGTGCGTCATCTGTACCGGAAACGAAATCAGCAGGAATACGCGCCCGACCAGCGCCGGGTTAAACGGATTCTTCCCCAGCCCGCCAAAACTCATCTTCGTTATGCCGATAGCGACTATGCTGCCCGTTGTTACTAACCACCACGGGGCGCCGGCCGGTAGATTGAGCGCCAGCAGCAGTCCCGTAACCGTTGCCGACAAGTCGTTCACCGACGGCCGGCAACGCATCAGATATTTCTGTATGGCAAACTCCAGCGCCACACACGAGGCCACCGACACTGCCGCCGTCAGCAACATTTGCCATCCGAAAAAATAGACAGCCACCGCCAATGCCGGCGCCAGCGCAATGAGCACATCGCGCATCAGTCCCTGTGTGGTAGCGCCGCTATGCACATGCGGTGCAGGCGAAACAACCCAGTCTTTATCCGTAAAGCGCCCTGGCATCCCTTCATCTATTTTCATCTTTTCATCCATATTTATCTTTTTATCTTTTCTTTTCCGATTCGGATATAGTCGAGCAGCGGGACACGCGCCGGGCAAGAGTAGAGGCAGCAACCGCATTCGATACAGTCATATGTCCGGTGTGTCTGCAACTCGTCGTACCGGCCGCATTGCGTAAGGCGGATGAGCAGGTATGGCTCCAGTCCCATCGGGCAAGCCCGGACGCATCGTGCGCAGCGGATACAGTTCGACTCCTTCCGGCGCAAGGCTTCCCTTTCGGGGATATAAAGGATGGCGGCGGTGGTTTTCACCGTCGGCGCGTCAATATTGGCAACAGCCTTGCCCATCATTGGTCCGCCACAGACGATTTTACCCGTATCCGAAGGGATACCGCCGGCCCATGCCGCGATTTTCGACAGCGGCGTACCCACGCGCACCATTGCATTGACCTGCCGCGGCGCCGAGCGGCCGGTAATGGTGATGCAGTTGTCGATAAGCGGCTTGTTTTTCTGCACCGCCTCATATACCGCCAACGCCGTGCCGATGTTCTGGACAACCGCGCCCGCATCGACCGGCAGCCCCATCGACGGTACGCGGCGCCCGGCAACGGCTTCGACCAATTGCTTCTCGCTGCCCTGCGGGTACCGCTGCCGGAGCGGGACAACGCGGATAGAGTACCCGCGTTCGCGGATGATTTTTTGTAAATGAAAAATGGCTTCCGGCTTGTTTACTTCAATGCCGATAAAGGCCTCCGGTGCATCGAGCGCCCTCTGCAACAGCAACGCTCCGATGATCGCCTGCTCGCCGGATTCGAGCATCACTCGATAATCTGACGTGAGGTACGGTTCGCATTCGGCAGCATTAATAATAAGTGTGCGCGCCCGTTTGCCCTGCGGGGGCGAGAGTTTGACATGCGTCGGGAACGCCGCACCGCCCAGCCCGACAATCCCCGCGTCGGATACTTTGCGAATAATGGTGGCGGCGTCGATGGCACTGATATCGTTGGCAATATCCGGTGTTCGGTCGATACCCTCCTCCCACTCGTCGCCTTCGACCTGAATGACGATGGCGGGCATTCGGCGTCCGGCGAGGTCGGCCACCGGCTCGACGGCCAGCACCGTCCCCGATACCGACGAATGAATGTTGGCCGATACAAACCCGTTGGCTTTGGCTACGAGCCGGCCGGTTTTCACGCGCTCGCCCTTACCGACGACGGGCACTGCCGGTGCTCCGATATGCTGTCCTAAAAACAGGGAGACGGTTCCTTCGGGTATCATTTCTTCCGTAGCGCTTTGTGCGGCCAGCTTGCATGACGGTGGATGCGCCCCGCCGATGGAAAAAGTCCGAAGCCGTTCTTTGCCATAAACAGTACGACGAATATCAGTGAATACAGACATATTTCATCCTCCTTTTTATCCTTCCTCCCTATTCATCCTTTCATCCTTTCATCCCCGCCGGCGGGAATCCGGCCTCGCGGATAGCACCTGTCGGGCATTCGCCGGGGCATTTGCGGCAGAGGCGGCATTTGGTAAAGTCAATATAAGCGACATTATTGTCGATAGTGATAGCCTCGAAGGCGCACACTTTCTGACATTTTATGCAGGCGATACAGGCGGCTCCGCAGGCGCGTCGTGCCGTGCCACCCCTGTCGCGGTTGATGCAGGCGACGAATATCCGGCGACCTTTCGGCCCCCTTCGACGCAATTCTATCAGCCCTTTCGGGCACGCACGCACACAGGCGCCGCAGGCTGTACAACGGTCGTTGCGCACGTCGGGCAGGCTCGTGGCGGGGTTGATAGACAGGGCGTCGAACGCGCACACGCGCACACAGTCGCCATGGCCGGCACAGCCGTATGCGCAGTCGGTATCGCCTTTATAGAGACGGTGCATTACGAGGCATGAGGCCGCCCCGTCGTACCGGTTAGTGCGGGGTCGCACGGTGCAGTCGCCCGCGCACCGGACAACAGCAAGCATCGGTTCCGGTGCCTGCGCCGCGCCGGCCTTGCCTAAGAGCGCCGCCACGGCGTCCATCACGCCGCCGCCGCCGACAGGACAGTAAACACCCTCCATCGTCGGCCGGCGGACGGCGGCTTCAGCCAGCGCCCGACAGCCGGCAAAGCCGCATCCGCCGCAATTCACCCCCGGCAGGAGCGCCTCCACGTCGTCAATACGGCCATCGTCTTCGACATGGAACCGCTGCGCCACCACGTAGAGCGCACCCGCAAGCACCACGGCAAGAAGGCTCAATGTAACTACACTTATAATAATCGTATTCATGTTCGACTGTCTATTTTTTCTATATCAAACCGGAACACCCGATTCCACTTCCTCCTAAATGCATACAGCAGAACGTAGTACCCGGCTACGCCTCCTGCACCCGCCGCTCCGAGCCCGATGGCAGGACAATTATGCGCCTGCAAAAGTACTAAAATTATCAATAACAGCATCAGCGGACACACATAACCCAGCCAGACAGCCCTCAAACTGTTTCCTGTTACCAAAATAACACGCACCGCATCGCCCGCCTGCACGGCCTGTCCGCGGTTGGCAATGTGAAAAAGCGTTGTCGTTCCGGTATTGTCCATTTTTGCCGCACCGCAAAAGCCCTTCGCCCGGCACGACCCGCAGGATGAGGCGGTTGCTATCCGCACTTCTATTATCTCCGGCGTTATCCGTTCGACAATACCCCGATGCATGACCGGTTGTATATTTTTATCCGATGCGTAATGATTTGCGCCGAAGGCATTCATCGTTTTAACGTGATATATCCGACTTTATGCCTTTTTATGCCGTCCTGATCAATCCAGTCGATACGGTAGAAATAGACGCCGTCGGGGAGGTTGTCGCCTTTCCATCCGTCCTGCGAATCGTTGCTGTATTGAGCCGTATGAAATACCTCATTCCCATAACGGTTGACGATTTTTATTTCATACACAACACCGTCGAGGCCGTCGATGTGTAAAAACTCGTTCGTGTTGTCGTTATTGGGAGTGACGATGGTGGAGACGGTGATGTCATCGTGCAGTATCTCCAATATAACCGGACGCGAGTCGTTGACGCAATCCCCGTAAAGGGTATGCGCACGAACGAAATACATGCCGGCATCGGAGAGCCGGACGGAGGAGACAGTAAACGTCGCACCGGCGGCACCGGCTATCATTTCATTATCTTTATACCACTGGAAATGCTGGTCATTCGCGACATAGAGTAACGTGAACTCAACGGATGTTCCGGGATGCCGGCGTAACAGCGAATCACCGGCAATGATTGGCCGTTCGGGCAGCGGTACGGATGTGATAATTTGCGGTACGCTGGCTTCGGAAGGACAACCCATATCGCTGATGGCAACAATAGTATAAGTGCCCGGCTGGTACACTTCCCATGTAAGCGCATGGACTTCGCTGGCCGGCGCGCCATTGCGGAACCATGCATAGAAGGGAGTGTCGCCTGTTGTTTCGGCAGTGAGGATTACCGATTCGTCGGGGCACAGGTAGTTGTCGCCCGATAAAGACAGGACAGGCGCATTCGGCAGGCTATAAACATTCACGCTAACCGCCGTGCGCCCAGCGCTTTCGCAGCCGGTAACGGTGTTCCTTGCAGCAGCGTAAGCCGTGGTGGTGCCGGGCTCAATACGGCTGGGAGCCGCGGTAACCGCGCCGCCAACGGCAGCTGTGTACCACACGATTGTCTCCCCTGCAGCAACTCCGGCGCCTGCCGTATGCACCGCGCCGTCGTAGCAGGCATCTGCATTCATCGCCGCCGGCAGTGCGGGCAGGGCATTGATGGTTATGCTCACCGTCGCACGCCCCGCGCTTTCGCAGCCGGTGGCGGTGTTCCTTGCAGCAGCATAGGCAGTAGTAGTACCGGCAGCGCTGCGGCTGGGCGCGACGGTTGCCGCGCCGCCAACGGCAGCCGTGTACCAGACTGTCGTCTCGCCGGCGCCGGCAGTGGCGCCTGCCGTATGCACCGCGCCGTCATAACAAACCGCTACGTTATTGGCCACAGGGACATTCGGAAGATTATAAACCCTCACGCTCACCGCCGTGCGCCCCGCGCTTTCGCAGTTACTGACGCTGTTCCTCGCGGCAGCGTAAGCGGTAGTAGTGCCGGCCGCGCTACGACTGGGCGCAACGGTAGCCGCGCCACCAGCCGCCGCCGTGTACCAGACTGTCATCTCGCCGGCACCGGCAGAGGCGCCTGCGGTATGCACCGCGCCGTCGTAGCACACAGCTACGCTATTGGCCGCAGGGGCGTTCGGGACATTATCAATAACGACGCTCACCGCCGTGCGACCCGTGCTTTCACAGTCGGAGGTAGTATTCTTCGCGGCAGCGTAAGCGGTGGTCGTGCCGGCCGCGCTTCGACCGGGCGCAACGGTCGCCGCGCCGCCAGCGGCAGCCGTGTACCATACAACCGTCTCGCCCGCGCCGGCGGTCGCGCCTGCCGTATGCACCGCGCC